>NZ_AENZ01000025.1:0-83488 GCF_000183485.2 Alistipes sp. HGB5
TTCCGCAGATGAACTGCGCGGCATGGGCTTCGACACGCAGGACGGACGCTACACCACCCCGGCGCCCGACGAACACATGCTCGGGGAACTGTTCGGCGACCTGGCCGGCGAAGTCCGCGCCACCTGCATGAAGGAGGGGCGGTTACTGCCCGCCTATGCCACCCAGCGCAAGGTCGCAGCCCGCTTCCCGGGCGACGACGAACGCCAGACCCGGCTGCGGGAAGGGCTCATGGCATTGCTCGACGACGTGCTCTTCATCGAAGACCCGCGCCGCAAGGGCTATTTCCACCCCCGCATCGCCCCCCACTCGACGCACGCCTACCGCCGGCTCGACGGAGAGCGCCGTGCAGCTTTCGACCGGCTCTATACCGACTTCTTCTACCACCGGCACAACCGTTTCTGGCAGGAATCCGCCCTGCGCAAGCTCCCGGTGCTCCTCTCGGCGACCGAGATGCTGACCTGCGGCGAAGACCTGGGCATGATTCCCGACAGCGTCCCCGAGACGATGCACGAACTGCAAATCCTCTCGCTCGAAATCCAGCGCATGCCCAAGACGCCGGGGGAACTCTTCGCCGACCCGGCGCACTACCCCTATTTCTCGGTCTGCACCACTTCGACGCACGACATGAACCCGCTGCGGGCATGGTGGGAGGAAGACCGCGAACTCACGGCGCGCTTCTACCACGAAGCACTCGGCATCGGGGGCGACGTTCCCTATTTCTGCGAGCCGTGGATATGCCGGCGCATCCTCGACATGCACCTCAATTCCCCGGCGATGCTCACCATCCTGCCGTTGCAGGACTGGTTCTCGACCGACGGGGAACTGCGCTACCCCGACCCGGCCAAGGAACGCATCAACGTCCCGGCCGTCGCCCGATACTACTGGCGTTACCGAATGCACCTCCCGCTCGAGGAACTGCTGCACAAGGAGACTTTCAACGAGTCGCTGCACGACATGATCGCCTGCAGCGGGCGCCGCTGACGGGCAGACTGCGGCAGCGCCGACCCCGGCCGCAAAAATAAGGGGCGCCCCGGAATTTCCGGAGCGCCCCTTTTATCATGCCGCCGCGCCATCCTCCCGGGTGCCCCTGCGGAAACCTTCCACGGGAATCCCTTCCTGGGATCTCTCAACCGAAGCCCTCGAAGGACGCCTCCGGAGGAACGCCCGCAGCATGATCCTTCAAAGTGAACTTTCAGTCCTCGGCGGAAAATTCCAGAGGAACTCCTCTGCGGAACTCCCCTCTCCCGCCGGAACCGGAGCCCCCGCCCGCCGCAGGAACGGTAACCCGGAAGGCCGGAGGACAAAACCCGGAAACGGAGGGGGGGGGCCGAAGACCTGCCCGTCGCGACCAAGGCTCAGCCATTCCCCTCCAGCCACTTCAGGAAGTCGTCGACCCGCGACCGGCTCACCACCATCTCGAACTCCGGACGCGGACGTGCCGTGATCTTCAGCCGGTTGCCCAGGTATTTCACGATGCTGACGATCGCCGGCATGGCGATGATGCAGCTGCGCGATATGCGGAAAAACCGCCCGGGATCCAGTTCGTCCGAAAGGACGTCGAGCGACTGATCCATGATGTAGCGGTTGTTGTCGTTCGTGACAAGGTAGGTGTTTTTCTCTTCCGAGTAGAAATAGGCGATGTCGGTGGTCTGCACCGGGACGATCCGGTCGTTGAAACGCACGACATAGCGCTGTTTGTATTCGCGCGGGCTGCGGATTGCGTTCAGCAATACGTCGGGGTCGATGCCCCCGCTCCGCACACGGCAACGTTCCACGGCACGCCGCAGCGCCGCGAGGTCGATCGGTTTGAGCAGGTAGTCGATGCTGTTGACCTCGAACGCCCGCACGGCGTAATTGTCATATGCGGTGGTCATGATGACCCGCGCCGTTACGTCCGCCTGGCGGAATATCTCGAAGCAATCCCCGTCGGAGAGTTCCACGTCCATGAAAATCACATCGGCACTGTTCCCCGGCGTGCGCAGCCAGAGCACCGTTTCCCTGACCGAGCCGGTCGTCCCGACGATCCGTACGTCGGGAAAATGCTGGGTCAGCGCTCGCGCCAGGTTTGCCTGGGCCATCATTTCGTCTTCTACGATCAGTACGTTCATATTACAGCAACGGTAAGGTGACACAATATTCGGTATCGGTACGGCGTATCCCGATCGGGATGCCCGACAGGTCGAGGTACTGCTGGCGGATGTAGTTCAGCCCCACACGGGTCGAGGGGTTGCCGGATACCTTCAACTGAAGGTTATTCGACACCGTCACGGCCTCGGCCTCGGCCTCGGCGACGATGCGGATCACCAGCGGCCGGTCGGCCCCCACCGAGTTATGCTTGATGGCGTTTTCGATCAGCAACTGCACCGAGCAGGGCAGAACATGGCGATTCATGACCTCGTCCGAAATATCGGTCTCCACGCGAAACCCTTCGGGGAAACGCACCTGTAACAGGTCGACGTACATCCCCACGAAGGCCATCTCCTCGCGCAGGCGCACGAGTGTCTCCTCCTCGTTCTGGAGCATGTAACGGTAAATGCCCGCCAGTTTATGGATGTAGGCGCTGGCCTGCTCCGTGCGCTGCTCGCAGACCAGGCAGTCGAGGATATTGAGCGAGTTGAACAGGAAATGGGGGTTGACCTGCTGTTTGAGTTTCATGTAACGGAACTGCGCCTGGTGCGCCTTGCCGCGCTCGGCACGCAGCACGGCACGTGCGACCAGGGCGTAATCGACCATAAATACGACCGAATAGAGGGTCACCTCGACCAGCAGGGTGACGATCCACAGTTGCAGGAACTCCCGTGCGGTGAACGAGCGGTCGAAGGCGAACGGCAGGTGCAGCCCCGTAATGAGCGCCACGCAGGCCGACGTGAGCAGCACGAACAGAAGGAAGGCCGCGATTTCGGCGATCGGGCCGTGTCGGGTTTCACGCCTGCGCGTATGCCGGACATAGATGATATTGACGCACAGCAGGATAATCAGTGCCGCGGAATTGGAAGCCAGCAAGTCGGCCATGTGGTAGAGGCGGTCTGTGGAAAAGGAGGGCGAGGCGAAAAGCTCGACATAGGCCAGCCTCAGCACGAAAATCCCCCCCCACGGCCAGCAGCAGCAACCCGATGCGGGGCGTCCAGGCCGAGGAGCGGCTCGCCGTGTCGTCGCCGCGGCGGAACAACTTGGTGAACCACACGATGCTCCAGCCCAGGATCTCGGTGGTGATGAAGGTCGAGACGGCATGCACCACGGGCGAGGCGTGCAATAACAGCTCGATCAACTGCGCACCGCCCGTACCCAGCAGGTAGCCGATCACGTTGACGACGATCACGCTGGCAGCGGTGAACTCCACGTTCAGTCCCCGTTTGAGGCAGATCAGCACGATCAGCACGATCGTCAGCAGCGTCAGCACCAACTCGTCGTTGATCCCCGCCAGATGGCACGAAAGGGCGACCACGGCATGGAGCACGGCGAACAGGTGGATGATTCCGGACACTTTGAGCGATCGCATATAGGCTGACTGAGGCTGTATTAAAGTATATACGGGTTTCGTTTATTACGAATAAAGGTAGTGTTTTTCCGCGGAAATTCCAAATCGTCCCCCGCGGGCTACCGTTCGTCGCAAAAATCCGCCCGTTCATCCGGCTGAACCTTCCGTTCGTCGCCCTGCGGTTCGCCGTCCGGATTTTTTTATTAAAATTTGTATAACCTGAAAACCAACCGAAAAACCGAAATGACCAAGCCTAAACTCTCATTTTGGCAGATTTGGAACCTCAGCTTCGGCTTCCTCGGCGTGCAGATCGGATATTCGCTCCAGAATTCCAACACGTCGAGCATCTTCGAATCGCTGGGGGCAGATGTCAGCCACCTGAGCTACTTCTGGCTGGCGGCACCGCTGGCCGGCATGATCGTCCAGCCCATCGTGGGGCTTTTTTCCGACGGCACCTGGACGCGCTGGGGCCGCCGCATCCCCTACATCCTGGGCGGGTCGCTGATCTCGGCGCTGGCGCTGGTGCTCATGCCCAACTGCCCCAAACTGCTCGCCTTCGCCCCGCTCGCCATGGGGGCTTTCATCCTGCTGTTCATGGATTTGTCGTTCAACGTCACGATGCAGCCCTTCCGGGCGCTGGTGGCCGACATGCTCGACGATTCGCAGAAGACACAGGGCTACGTGGTACAAACCTTCCTGATAAACCTCGGTGCGGTCGTCGGCGCTATCCTGCCGCTCGTCATGACATGGCTCGGCGTGTCGGACGAGGCCGCTCCGGGGCATGTTTCGCCGCACATCGCCTACTCCTACTATGCCGGGGGCGCGATCCTGCTGCTCACGGTGCTCGTCACCTCGTTCAAGACACGGGAATATCCGCCCGGGGAGTTCGCCCGCTACAACAACCTCTCCGAGGAGGACGCCAAACCGATGAGCTTCGTCGGCCTCATGCGCAACGTCCCCGGCGTGATGGTGCGGCTGGGCGTCACGCAGTTCTTCTCGTGGGCGGCGCTCTTCCTGATGTGGACTTACCTCAAACCCGCCATCACGGGTGTAGTCACCGACCATGCCACGGGCGAAGTGCTCTCGGCCGGCGCCACGCAGACATGGGTCGGCGTGCTCAACGGCACCTACCCCATCCCCGCCTGCATCGCCGCCCTGTTCCTCGGGCGCGTCGCCGCGCGCTACGGCAACAAACCCGTCTACGCTGCCTGCCTGCTCGCCGGGGCGCTGGGCTTCGCGGGGTTGTGCCTGCTGCACGACCAATACGCGCTGATGCTCCCGATGGTAGGGATCGGCATCGCCTGGGCGGGCATCCTCGCCATGCCCTACGCCATCCTGTCGCGCGCGGTCGAACCGCGCCGCATGGGCGTATACATGGGTATCTTCAATTTCACGATCACCGTCCCCCAGATCGTCATCGGA
Organism: Alistipes sp. HGB5; assembly: GCF_000183485.2. NCBI lineage: Bacteria > Pseudomonadati > Bacteroidota > Bacteroidia > Bacteroidales > Rikenellaceae > Alistipes > Alistipes sp. HGB5. The sequence goes on from NZ_AENZ01000025.1 coordinate 4,902, forward strand.
CTGACCGGCGGTGCCATCGTCAAGTACTGCTTCGCCTCCGACGCGGCCGACATGCTGGCGCTCGCCGGGGTCTTCATGCTGCTGGCCGCCGTGTCGGTCTTCCTGGTCAAAGAACACAAGGCCGAATGACCTACAATCCATAAAATCAACTTATAAACTAACCAAAATTCTTATGAAACGATTTTTAACTATGTGTGCGGGTATCTTGCTCATATGTCAATTTACCCCCCCCCTCACGCTGGCACAAAACGCTGGTTATGAGGTAAAAGGCGTAGTTGTCGACAAGTCTGGGATGCCGATTTTGGGCGCTACCGTCGTCGAAAAGGGCACGACCAACGGTGTCTCGACGGGCATCAACGGCGACTATGCCATCCGCGCCGCCGGCCCCGAGTCGGTCATCGAGGTCAGCTATGTCGGTTACAAGACCGTCAGCCTGGTGGCCAGTTCGTCGCTGCTGGTGCACCTCACGCTTGAAGAGGATGCCATGGGTATCGACGACGTGGTGGTGATCGGCTACGGTACAATCAAGAAAAACGACATGACCGGTTCGGTCGTGGCGATCAAGGCCGAAGAGTTCAACCGCGGCGCCGTGGTCTCCACACAGGACATGCTCAAGGGTAAGGTTCCGGGCGTGCACATCATCCCCGGCGACGGAGGCCCCGGATCGAGCGCCACCATCCGCGTGCGCGGTGCGGCTTCGCTCAACGCCTCGAACGACCCGCTGATCGTGATCGACGGGGTGCCCATCGCAGTCGACGGCGGCAAGGGTATGGCCAACCCGCTGGAGACGATCAACCCCAACGACATCGAATCCTTCACCGTGCTCAAGGACGCTTCGGCGGCGGCCATCTACGGTTCGCGCGCCTCGAACGGCGTCATCCTTGTCACCACCAAGAAGGGGCGCGGCAACACGCCCCGCGTATCGTACAGCGGCAGCGTGAGCGTCCAGACCAACTCCGACGAGCTGCCCGTGATGTCGCCCGGCGAGTTCCGCACCTACATCGACCAGGTATACCCCGCAGGTACGACCACGGGCGACAAGGTGCAGTCGATGCTCGGCGACAAGAACACCAACTGGCAGGACTTGGTCTTCCGCACCGCCATTTCGCATGACCACAACGTCAGCCTGATCGGCAACATCAACGATAGGATGCCCTACCGCGCATCGGTGGGCTACACCAACCAGCAGGGTACGCTCGAAACATCGAAATACGAACGCGGGACGCTCGACCTGAGCCTCTCGCCCAACTTCTTCGACAAGCACCTCACGGTCAACCTCAACGCCAAGGGCGTCATCACGTCGCAGCGCTACGCCTCGGGCGGCGTGGTGGGTTCGGCGGCCTTCTTCAACCCCACGATCGACCCCTATTTCCGCAACGACGACGGTTCGATCGACTACACGACCACCAACGGATACTGGAACTACGGATCGGGCCGCGGCGAGGACTTCACGCCCAACACCCTGCTGGGCGCAGGCCCGCTCTCGCAGCTCTACGACCGCGACAATACGGCGCGTGCCAAGCGTTTCATCGGCAACGCCCAGATCGACTATAAGGTTCACGGCTTCGAGGCGCTGCGCTTCAACCTCAACCTCGGCCTCGACGTATCGAGCGCCAAGACCTACGACGGCGTGAACCCCGGCTCGTTCCAGGCATACACCGACACCGAGGCCCGCGGCTGGGGACAGTATTCGTGGACGACGAACTTCCGCCGCAACCAGCTGCTCGAATTCTACGCCAACTTCAATAAGGAGTGGGGCATCCACCACCTCGACGTGATGGCCGGTTATTCGTGGCAGCATTTCTACAGCTCCGACCACTCGGTATCCTATTTCAACGAGACGCACGAGCAGAAGGGCGAGGATTCGCGCTACCCGTTCAACCGCCAGGAGAATTATCTGCTCTCGTTCTACGGACGCCTGAACTATTCGATCGCCTCGAAATACCTCTTCTCCTTCACACTGCGTGACGACGCCTCATCGCGTTTCTCGAAGGATACCCGCTGGGGCCTCTTCCCTTCGGGCGCCTTTGCGTGGAACATCGCCGAGGAGAATTTCCTGAAGGATTCGCGTGCCGTCTCGGCCCTCAAGCTGCGCGTCAGCGTGGGGCAGACCGGGCAGCAGGAGATCGGCTCCAATTATCCCTACCTGGCGCGTTACTACATGTCGACCGACGTCTATAAGACCTATTACATGGGCAGCGCCGGGCACATGTTCTACCTCACGCCGGGCGCCTACGACCCCAACATCAAATGGGAGACCACGACGACCTACAACGTCGGCCTCGACTTCGGGTTCCTCGGCGGGCGCATCAACGGCAGCGTCGACTGGTACCTGCGTCAGACGGACGACCTCCTGAACAACGTCATCACCCCCATGGGCTCGAACTTCGGCAACACGGTGCTCACCAACATCGGCTCGATGGAGAACAAGGGCGTGGAGTTCAACCTGAATTTCATCCCCGTGCAGACCAAGGACTGGAACCTCACGGTCGGCTTCAACGGCACGTTCCAGCACACCGAGTTCACCAAGCTCAACAACACCGACGACCCCGACTACGCCATCCAGGTGAGCAGCATCACCAAGGGTACGGGCAACCTGCTCCAGCGCCACATGGTGGGTTATGCACCCTACACCTACTACTGCTTCCAGCAGGTTTACGACCAGGACGGCAAGCCGATCCAGAACGCATTGGTGGATCGCAACAAGAACGGCCAGATCGACCAGGGCGACCGTTACATGACCGACAAGAGCCCCAACCCCGACTTCTTCTACGGCATCAGCCTCAAGCTGAGCTACAAGAACTGGGACTTCGGCTTCAACGGCCACGGTTCGGCGGGCAACTGGGTCTTCAACGACTTCGCCTCGGCCAACTCGACGTCCAACATCGACATCAACGCCGGCAACCTGCCCAACTTCGCACGGCTGGTCAAGAAGACCGGCTTTACGAAGGCCAACAGCGGCGAGCAGTGGTATTCGGACATGTTCCTCGAAAACGCTTCGTTCTTCCGCATGGACGACATCAACCTCGGGTACACGTTCAACAAGATTGGCAACTGGAAGGGCTCGATGCGCGTCGCCTTCGGCGTGCAGAACGCATTCGTCATCACCGATTACAGCGGCGTAGACCCCGAAATACCGGGCGTCAACGGCATCGACGGCTCGATCTGGCCGCGCCCGCGCACCTATTCGCTGCGTCTGAATGTAAACTTCTAAAAACGAACGAACCATGAAAATCGACATAAAACATTTCGCCTTGGCGGCGGCAGGCGCAACGATGCTGCTCACTTCGTGCATCGGGGATCTCGACACCCTGCCCCTCAACCCGTCCGACTCGACCTCGGAGACCGTCTACGGGAAAGACGAGAACGGCTACCTGGCCGGGCTCACCAAACTCTATTTCAATTTCGTCTCGAACGACACCACCGACCTGCAGGTCAGCGACGGCGGCGCCTCGGAGCTCATCCGCGCATTCTGGACGATCCAGGAGGTTACGGCCGACGCCTGCAAATGCGCCTGGGAGAACGACGCCTGGGTTCGCGCCATGAATACCGACACGTGGTCCGACGCCGACAACGACGCGACCTACGCCGTCTACGTACGTACGTTGCAGGGCATCGCCTACGTGAACGAGTACCTGCGCCAGACCGCCTCGGACAAACTCTCCGACCGCGGCGTGAGCAGCGAACTGGCCGCCAGGATCCAGAGCTTCCGTGCCGAGGCCCGTTTCCTGCGCGCCTATTTCTACTGGATCGCCCTCGACGTGTTCGGCGACGTGCCGTTTACGACCGAGACCTCGCCCTTCGGCGGCGGTGTGAACCCCAAACAGGCCTCGCGCAAGGATGTCTTTGACTACTGCATCTCGGAGCTGACCGACCTGGCTTCGGACGAAAGCGCGATGCCTGCCGCACGCTCGAACTACCCGCGTGCCGACAAGGGTGCGGTCAACGGCCTGCTGGCCCGCATGTACCTCAATGCCGAGGTTTATGCCGGCACCCCGATGTGGACGGAGGCCAAATCCGCCTGCGAAGCGATCTTCGGCATGGGCTACTCGCTCTGCCCGGAGTATTCCGACCTCTTCCGCGGCGACAACGGCGAGAACGCCGACGCCCTGAAGGAGATCATCTTCGGCGTGGCATACGACGCCGAGCAGACGCAGTCCTACGGCGGCACGTCGTACCTGACGCTGGCAGCCATCGCCGCCACCGACGTGACGGCCGAACAGAAGATCAACGGCGTGAACAACGGCTGGGCCGGCATCCGCGTACCCTACGAATACGTACAGAAATATTTCAACGCCCGCAACGCGGACTACACCACGGGCGAATATACGGTCAACGACAAACGCGGCGGAATGTTCTACATCAAAGGCCGCCAGGAGTCGATGAACGATGCGCTCTATGTCTTCCTCAACGGGTGGACTTGCCTCAAGTTCAACAACATCCCCCACAACATGACCAACGACGAATTCCTTGCCACGGCTGCATCGAAGGCATACAGCGACATCGACTTCCCGATGATCCGCCTGGGCGAGATCTACCTGATCTACGCCGAGGCCTGCATGAACCTGGGACAGGCCAACACCGCGCTGCCGAAGCTCAAGGAGCTGACCGACCGCGCCGGGGTATCGGCCCCCTCGTCGGTCACGGCCGACTACCTGCTCGAGGAGCGTGCCCGCGAGCTGATGTGGGAGGGGCACCGCCGCACCGACCTGATCCGCTACGGCAAGTTCACCACCCCGTCGTTCCTCTGGACATACAAGGGCGGCACCTTCACCGGACAGGGGTTCGATGATTACATGAAAATCTTTGCCATCCCTTCGTCGGAGCTCGCTTCCAACCCCGAACTGCACCAGAATCCCGGCTACGGAAACGCAACCGATAAATAACCAACCCTAAAAATCGTACGACTATGAAAATTACACGATATGCGATGATGCTGGCGGCTGCGACGGGGCTCCTCTCCGCCTGCCAAAAGCTCGACGAGGTAAAGGCCTACGACCCCGACAAGGTCGTGGCGCCCGTGCTGCATGCGCTGCCCGGGGAGATCGTCATTACGCCCGACAACATGGGCTCGACGCAGACCTTCACCTGGGACGCCGCCGACTTCGGCGTCCGCACCCAGATCAACTACTCGATCGAAGCCTCGTACAACGACGGTGCGAAACTGGTGCTCTTCACGGGAATGAACGGCACCTCGTCGGAACAGACCTATGAAAGCCTCAACAACATCCTTGCGCTGTCCGTGGAAGACGGCGGCCTGGGGGTTCCCTCGGGCGAACCTACGGACGTGGATTTCTACATCAGCGCCACGATCGGCACCGACTTCGAAAAATTCTACTCCGCCCCCGCCACCGTCCGCATGACCGTGACGACGGCCGAGCGTACCTATCCCCAGGTCTGGGTAATCGGCGATTACTGCGGCTGGAATTTCGACAACGCACAGGGACTGTTCTGTTTCTCCGGCGACGAGGTCACCTACGAAGCTATCGTTGACTTGGGCGAAAAAGCCGCCAACGGCTTCAAACTGAGCGGCGAAGCCGGTTGGAACGATGCCTGCAACTGGGGCACCGACGGTGATGCTGCGGCTCCGGAAACGGAAGCCCCGTCGATCACGCTGATCTCCAGCGGCGGTTCCGGAAACATCATGGTCTATTCCAAGCGCTTCTACCGCTTCGTATTCGACCGTTCGACATTAACGTTAAGCAATAAGCTGTCGTTCAACTCGATGGGTATTATCGGCGATGCCACTCCGGGCGGCTGGGACACCGACACGGAGATGAATTTCGACACCCAAAAACAGCGTTTCTGGGTCGACGTCACACTGACCGCCGGGGAATTCAAATTCCGTGCGGACAACGACTGGGCGATAAACTTCGGCGGGGCGGACGGACGCCTTTCGCAGAACGGCGACAACATCAAGGCCACGGCGGGCAACTACCGCGTATACGCAACCCTGAACAACTCTGCGGAGATCACCTACGAACTCAATGCCGGCGACTACGGCACGGGCGGCGGCGAAGAACCCGACCCGGGGCCGGAAAAGGCCGACTGGTACATCCACGGCCAGACCGTCGCAACCCCCGACTGGGGCCCGACGGCCATGGAGAGCGCCAGCTCGAACATCGTGGCCTACAAGGCCGCAGGGGTCGAGGTAGCCGCCAACTCGGAATTCCTCTTCAAGAGCGGCGACGAGTCGCAGTGGATCGGGGCCGACGCCGCATTCGCCGGCAGCAGCCCCTACACCTGCACGATCGGCTCGGCCTTCAAGGTTTCCGCCGACAAGGTCAATGCCGTGATCGCCGAAGCCGGCACGTACGACTACTGGCTGCTGCCCGAGGCGGGACGCGCCTACGTGATGGCCGCAGGCGCCAAGCCCGAGCTGGTCGCCGACACATGGGGACTGGTCGGCAACATCACCGGATGGGGTGACCTGGGCGATTTCTCCATGAGCGAGGAGGGCGCCTACCTCGTTCGCAAAGGCGTAGTCCTGACCACCGCCAGCGAATTCAAGATCCGCTTCAACAACGCCTGGGACGACTCCAAGAACTACGGCACGGCGTCGGGCGGTGCGGTCGACATCAACAAGGCCGTCGACATCATCACCAGCGGCGGTTCGCAGAACATGAAAGTCCAGCTCGACGGCACCTACGACATCTATTTCGACCTCGCGAATTCGCAGATATACATCATGTCCGAGGGCAAGACCCCGGCAGAGGCCGAATAACGGCCACCCTTTCACGGGACGGCACACAGAGATTGCCGTCCCGTTTCTGGCCTGCCGCCCCTGACCGGACAGCAGGCCCCGAAACGAACTTTAACCGAGATTCCGCTATGAAAAAATTTCTTTTCCTGCTGCTGGCACTCGTACTTTCCGTATCCGTGTCGTGCAGCGACGACAAGACCGGCGATACCGGCGGCAGTATGCTCTCCGTGACCCCCACGGAGATAGAATTCGAAGCCGCAGGCGGCAGCCGGCTGCTCGACCTGCGCACCGATGCGGGCGCGTGGTCGCTGACGCAGAGCGACAATACCGCATGGTGCACACCGGCCCTCACATCGGGCAAAACCTCCACGTCGTTCGCGGTCACGGCGACCGCAAACGAGTCGTCGAAACGCTCCGCGACGCTTACCTTCACCGCCCCGGGCTGCGATCCGGTCGTCGTCACCGTGACACAGAGCGGCGATGCCTCCCAGGATTTCGAGGGCGAGCAGGTCGTCGCCCAGCCCGATGCGTGGGACAACCGCAAACGCGCCGACATAAGCTACCAGCTGCTGGTATACAGCTTTGCCGACGGCAACGGCGACAAGGTGGGCGACCTGCCGGGGCTGACCCGGCGGCTCGACTACATCGACGCACTCGGCGCCTCGGCCGTGTGGCTCTCACCGATCCATCCGGCGGCTTCGTACCACGGTTACGACGTGCTCGACTACGAGGCGGTCAACCCCGCCTTCGGGACGGACGCCGACCTGAGGGCATTCATCGACGCGGCCCATGCCCGCGGCATCCGGGTCTACCTGGATTACGTGCTCAACCATACAGGCAAAGACCACCCGTGGTTCAAATCGGCCGCCGCGTCCGAAGGGAGCCCTTACCGTGACCGCTATATCTTCTCCGAAGACCCGCAGGCCGACATCGCGGCCGGGCGGATCGACCAGATCGCCACGGAAGGCGCCGCAGGCTACGATGCCGGACAATGGTTCTCGACCGACACGGGGGCGGGTGCCGCCGGGCGCTTCAAGTTCGTACTCGACTGGACAAATGCCGACAGCCCGACGGTGACCGTTACCGAAACGACCGATGCCGCGGATGCGGACAATACGCAGGGCGGCGCGGACGACAAATACCTCTATTTCGGCAACGGTACGAGCAAACGCTTCTACGCCAGGGGCGGCAACAGTTACGAACTGACGCTCGACTTCGATTCCGACTGGGGATTCCTCGTCCGCACCTCGACCACGTCGTGGGCCGCAGGCACCAAATACGGCGCCCCCGACAACCGGACGATCATCCGGTTCGGGGAGCCCTTCACCCTGATGTCGAACCGCTCGGCCGATCCGGCCAACGTGCAGTTCTCGCTGCCGACGATGTACCATTCGCACTTCTGGACGGCGGCATTCGCCGACCTCAACTACGGCAAGGCCGCCGAGGCCGAGCAGTCCGGGGCGTTCAAGGCCGTCACCGAAGCGGCCGACAAGTGGGTACGCATGGGCGTGGACGGGTTCCGCCTCGATGCCGTGAAGCACATCTACCACAACGCCTACAACGACGAGAACCCCACGTTCCTCAAGAAATTCTACGACCGCATGAACGAGAGCTACAAGGCCGCCGGCGGAGAGGGCGATTTCTACATGGTGGGCGAGATGCTCGACGAAGCGGACAAGGCGGCACCCTATTACCGGGGGCTGCCGGCGCTGTTCGAATTCACGTTCTGGTACAAGCTCAAATGGGCGCTGCAAAACGGCATCGGATGCTATTTCGTCAAGGACATCCTCGACGTGCAGCCCCTCTACGCACAGTACCGCAGCGATTATATCGAAGCCACGAAACTTTCGAACCACGACGAGGATCGCACGGGCTCCGACCTGGGACAGTCCGCCGAAAAGATGAAGGTGGCGGCCGCCGTGCTGCTCACGGCGCAGGGCGCACCCTACATTTACCAGGGCGAAGAGCTCGGGTACTGGGGCACCAAATCCAACGGCGACGAATATGTCCGCACCCCGATCCTGTGGGACAAGGCGGGCAACGAACTGGCTTCGGGAAGCCTCTCGGGCAAGATCGACATGCAGATGCTGACCCCGGCGATCTCGGTCGAGGCACAGGCCGACGACGACGGTTCGCTGCTCAACCTCTACCGCACGTTCGCCCGGCTGCGCAACACCTACCCCGTGCTGGCGCAGGGCAAGATGGTCAAACACCCGGTCTACAACGACGGCAACACCTCGCAGCAATCCATCGCGGCCTGGTACCGCGAGCTGGACGGCGAACGGATGCTCGTCGTGCACAACTTCGGCCGGGAGGAGCAGATACTGACCCTTACCGACCAACCGGACAAGGCCGTAGGCGTCTCAGGTGAAGTGAAACTTCAGCGCGGCGACGCTTCGTCGAAACTGCTCATGGGCGCCTGGTCGTCGGTGGTATTCACGCTCTAAACGACACGCCATGAAACGCTTGCCCGCATTACTTCTCGCAATGGTACTGGTTGCCTGCGGCACACGGCCGCAGCAACCGGCCGCCCACCCCGACTGGAGTTACAACTCGGTCGTCTACGAAATGAACGTGCGCCAGTACACCCCCGAAGGGACGCTGGCGGCGGCCGCACGCCACCTGCCCCGGCTCAGAGAACTGGGCGTGGACGTCGTCTGGCTGATGCCCGTCTACCCCATCGGCGTCAAGGAGCGCAAGGGAACCCTCGGCTCGTACTACGCCATCTCCGACTACGAAGCCGTCAACCCCGAATTCGGCACGCTGGAGGATTTCGACCGGTTCCTGGCCGAAGCCCACAGACTCGGGCTGCGCGTGATCCTGGACTGGGTGGCCAACCACACCTCGCCCGATGCCCGCTGGATCGAGGAGCATCCGGCCGACTGGTATGTGCGCGACTCGCTGGGCAACACCATCGTGCAGTACGACTGGACGGACATCGCCAAGCTCGACTACGGCAACGCGGACATGCGTGCCGCAATGGCGGCCGCCATGCGTTTCTGGCTCAACCGCGGCATCGACGGATTCCGCTGCGATATGGCGTGCGAGGTACCCATCGACTTCTGGCAGCAGACGCTGCCCGCACTGCGGAAGGAGTACCCCGGCATCTACCTGCTCGCCGAGGGCGAAGCCCCCGCATTGCACGACGGGGCGTTCGACGCCTCATATGCGTGGGAACTGCACCACCTGCTGAACGACATCGCACAGGGACGCAAAAGCGCCGCAGACCTGCGTGCCTACGTCGCCAGAGACTCCGCTGCCATGCCGCGCGAGGCGTTCCGCCTGATGTTCACCTCGAACCACGACGAAAACTCGTGGGCCGGGACGGAATTCGAGCGCATGGGCGACGCGGCACGCGTGATGGCGTTGCTGACCTTCACGCTGCCCAACGGGCAGCCGCTCGTCTATACCGGACAGGAGATGGGGTTCGACCACCGCTTCGAGTTCTTCGAGAAAGACCCCGTACCCGCGTGGGAACATAACGGGTTTACGGATTTCTACACCGCACTGATCCGGCTGCGCCACGAGAACCCGGCGCTCGCAGCCGGGGAACGCGGCGGGCAGGCCGCATACCCGCTCGGCGAACGAACACCCGACGGCCTGATGCTGTTTTCCCGTACGGCCGGCGGCAACGAGGTGACAGTCGCTGCGAACCTCAGTGCGGAGGAGGTCGCATTCGACCTGCCGTTCGAGGGCTCGCGCCGCGAGTTCTTCACCGGGAAGGAATACACGGGCGGCACCCGCACCGTGCTTCCCGCATGGCAATGGCTGGTCTTCGCACAAGACAGGAGATAAAAGTTGCGGACATGCGCCGGGGATGCGCGGAAACAGCGACGGGAACCCCGATAGCACCCGACGGGAATAGACAGTAAACCATCCGAAAAGCACGGGGATGCGCATGAGAAGCACAAGGATGCCCCGGGCGAAACGGGAATCGCTGGAAACCGATTTTTTGCTAACTTTACAAACGACGATATTTTGAACCGATTTTTCATGACACTCGCAGCAGCCGGCCTGCTCTCCTGCACAGGGACAGGGCAGTCCGTATTCGACCCCGCCTCGGTGGCAGACGCCTCGGGCGAGGTTACCCGCGTCGAACCCCTCTCGTGGTGGACGGGAATGCAGACCCCGCTCCAGTTGCTCGTCAACGGGGCCGGCATCGCGGCATACGACGTCCGCATCGAAGGCGGACAGGGCGTCGGGGTGAAGGCCCGCCACAAAGCCGACAGTCCCAATTACCTATTCGTGGACGTGAAGGTGAAACCCGACGCGGAACCGGGCACCTACTACCTCGTATTCTCGCAGGGGGAACGGCAGTTCAAGGTTCCCTATGAGATCGCGGCACGCGCCGAAGGCTCGGCCGCACGCAAGAGTTTCACCACGGCCGACATGATCTACCTCCTGATGCCCGACCGCTTCGCCAACGGCGATGCGTCGAACGACTCGACGCCCCACACGCGGGAGCGCGCCGACCGCAGCGCCTTCTTCGGCCGCCACGGGGGCGACCTGCAGGGGATGATCGACCACCTGGATTACATCGCAGGGCTGGGCGCCACGGCCGTATGGCCCACGCCGCTGTTGCTGGACGACGAACCCGAAGGTTCGTACCACGGCTACGCCTGCGGCGACTACTACCGCATAGACCCCCGGTTCGGCTCGAACGAACTGTATAGGGAGTTCGTAGGCAAAGCCCACGAGCACGGGCTGAAGGTGATTATGGACATCGTCACCAACCACTGCGGCACGGGCCACTGGTGGATGAAAGACCTGCCTTTCAGGGACTGGATACACCAGTTCCCCGAATACACCGGGACGAACGTCTGCTTCTCGACGAACATGGATCCCAACGCTTCGCGCTACGACCTTGACCTGCAGGAGAGCGGCTGGTTCGTGCCGTCGATGCCCGACATGAACCTCGACAATCCCTACGTGCTGCAATATTTCAAGCAATGGGCCGTGTGGTGGATCGAGTATGCCGGCCTGGACGGGTTCCGCGTCGACACCTACCCCTACAACGAGAAGGTGCCGATGAGCGAGTGGTGCGCGGCCGTACGCAGGGAATACTCCGATTTCAACATCGTGGGCGAATGCTGGACGTCGTCGATCCCGCAACTGGCATACTGGCAGGGCGGCAATCCCAACAAGGACGGCTTCGACTCGCACCTGCCGTCGATCATGGATTTCCCGCTGCAGGAGGCCATCTGCCGGGCGCTGCCCACCGACTCGCTCCGCTGGGGCGAGGGCATGACGCGCGTCTACGACTGCCTGTCGCACGATTTCGTCTACCATGACCTGTCGAAAATGATGATCTTCGTCGCCAACCACGACACCGACCGCATCGGCGACATCGTACGCGGGAACCCCGACCGGCTGAAACTCTCGATGGCGATGCTGGCCACGATGCGCGGCATCCCGCAGATATTCTCGGGTGACGAGATGATGTTCACCTCGAAAGACCTCTCGCAGGGACACGGCGGGCTGCGCGTGGATTTCCCCGGCGGCTGGGAGGGCGACGCGGTGAACCTTTTCGACCCCGCGCAGCGCGATGCCGTACAGGCGGGGCTCTTCGACTACACGCAGCGGCTCTTCCAATGGCGCAAGTCGAAGCCCGTGATCCACAACGGCCGCACGATGCACTTCCTCTCGCGCGACAACACCTACGCCTATTTCCGTTATGACGACACCGACGCGGTATTCGTCTTCATCAACAACTCGCGGGGCAAGAAACAGGTGCCGTGGTCGCACTATGCCGAGATCGCCTCGGGGCTGAGCGACGGGCGCAACGTCCTGACAGGCGAAGCCACGGAAGTGGACGATACCACCACGGTCGGCCCGCGGCAGGCGCTGATCGTAGAATTCAAACGTAAATAACAAGACCGAACCATGAAGAAAATATTTTTATATATCTCCGCGCTGCTGGCCGGTGCAGCCTGCACGGCACAGGAGACGCTCCTCTCGCCCGACGGCCGCCTCCGCCTGGAGTTCAGCCTGGCGGATGGAGGCCGCCCCACCTATACGCTCGATTACAAGGAGCGCCCCGTGATCCTGCCCAGCGGCATGGGGCTCGAACTGCGCGGCGAAGCCCCAAAGCTGGAATTCGGGGCTGAAATCCGCAAGGGCGAACCAGGGCGCCCGGTATCGCTCTACGACGGGTTCACCCTCGGGCAGGTGGCCCGCAGCGAGTCCGACCAGACATGGCGTCCCGTATGGGGCGAGCAGGCCGAGATCCGCGACCGCTATAACGAAATGGCCGTCACGCTGCGGCAGGCCGCGACAGGCCGCGACATGACGATCCGCTTCCGGCTCTACGACGACGGGCTCGGATTCCGCTACGAATTCCCCGAACAGGAGTCGCTGACCTATTTCGTCATCGGCGAGGAGAAAACACAGTTCGCCATGGCGGGCGACCACACGGCGTTCTGGATCCCGGGCGACTACGACACGCAGGAGTACGACTACACGGAGTCGAAACTCTCGCAGATACGGGAGCTGATGCCCGGCGCCATCACGCCCAACTCGTCGCAGACGCCCTTCTCGCCCACGGGCGTACAGACGGCCCTGCAGATGAAGAGCGACGACGGGCTCTACATCAACATCCACGAAGCGGCGCTGGTCGACTATGCGTGCATGCACCTCGACCTGGACGACCGGAATTTCATCTTCACCTCGCACCTTACGCCCGACGCACAGGGGTGGAAAGGCTACATGCAGGCGCCCTGCCATACCCCGTGGCGCACGGTGACGGTCTCGGACGACGCCCGCGACATCCTCGCCTCGAAGCTGATCCTGAACCTCAACGAGCCGTGCGCCTATGACGACACCTCGTGGATCAAGCCCGTGAAATACATGGGCGTATGGTGGGAAATGATCACCGGCAAGAGCGACTGGGCCTATACGCGCGACGTGCCGTCGGTACAGCTCGGCGTGACGGATTACGCCCGATGCAGGCCCAGCGGCCGCCACGGCGCCGAGAACGAGAACGTGAAGCGGTACATCGACTTCGCGGCGGCACACGGGTTCGACCAGCTGCTCGTCGAAGGCTGGAACGTCGGCTGGGAGGACTGGTTCGGGCACACGAAGGATTACGTCTTCGATTTCGTGACCCCCTACCCCGATTTCGACATCGCCGCACTGAACGAATATGCGCACGGGAAAGGCATCCGGCTGATGATGCACCATGAAACGTCGGCTTCGGTGCGCAACTACGAACGCCACATGGAAGCGGCCTACCGCCTGATGGACAAATACGGGTACAACTCGGTCAAGAGCGGGTACGTGGGCGACATCCTGCCCCGCGGCGAGCACCATTACGGGCAGTGGATGAACAACCACTACCTCTATGCCGTCCGCCGGGCCGCCGACCACAAGATCATGGTCAACGCCCACGAGGCGGTGCGCCCGACGGGCCTCTGCCGCACCTACCCCAACCTGATCGGCAACGAGTCGGCACGCGGCACGGAGTACCAGGCGTTCGGCGGCTCGAAGCCCCACCATGTGACGATCCTGCCCTTCACGCGCCTGCAGGGCGGCCCGATGGACTACACGCCCGGCATCTTCGTGATGGACGTCGCGGAGGTCAACCCCGGCAACCACTCGCACGTCAACGCGACGCTCGCCAACCAGCTGGCGTTGTACGTGACGATGTACTCGCCGCTGCAGATGGCGGCAGACCTGCCCGAGCACTATGAGAAATACATGGATGCGTTCCGTTTCATCGAGGACGTCGCACTGGACTGGGAAGAGAGCCGCTACCTGCTGGCCGAACCGGGCGACTACATCGTCGTGGCGCGCAAGGCCAAAGACACGGGCGAGTGGTTCGTGGGCGGCGTGACGGACGAGAACCGACGTACGGTGACGCTCCCGTTCGACTACCTCGATCCCGGTAAGGAGTACGTGGCGACGCTCTACGCCGATGCCCCCGATGCCGATTACCAGACCAATCCGCAGGCATATGTCATCCGCACCGGGAAGGTCAGACAACGCACGGAACTCGACGTGGAGATGGCGCGCGGCGGAGGCTTTGCAATCTCCATACGCGAGGCAACCGACGCAGACCGCAAACTCTGCAAGCTGAAATAACGGGCGATGCCTGCGGACGGCAATCATGCCGGGGCCCACACAGCCCCCTCAAAAAATCCTTTGCCCCTCGTTCTTTTCAAGAACAGGGGCTTTTTTATGCGTATTTTTAAAACGCAAAAGTTCGCCCCTATATTATTGACTCCAAACCATTTACGCCCACAAATCCAAGATTAACACAACTGCTTGATTTTCAAAACAACATGGAGGTGGTCAATCAAAATTAACGAATCATTATAGCGGGGAAAATAAATTATTTTCCCCGCAACTGTGCTGCATCATCAAGTAGCTTTTTCGCTTTGCGCTCTTTGCTTGCAGCCCGCTCTAGTTGTTCTGCCCGCCGCCTTACGGCTTCTTTGTACCGTTCAACTTGGTTTCGGACGGTATCGCGTATGGCCGTGTGCTGCTCATCCCTGAATATCGTTTCCAACTCCATAAGCTCCTTTTCTTTGATCTCACCACGCATTTTCACGTAGCGGTATTTCAGGTCGTTCGCAGCTAACAGCCGATTATTCTCTGAGATTCGGTAAATGAATGCGCCTTGCAGGAAAATACATCCCAGCATGACGAACATCGTCAAAAATGTTTTCGAAGAACTGATATCGAGCGTATAAGTATGCCGGTGCTCCCGCACTGGCAGGTTTTCGGGCTTTGCCGCTGCTTCGACAGCTTGCCTCACCTGCTCTATCAATGTATGTGTCTGCCTGATCTCTTTGTCGATCACCTCCAGCCTACCCGCTAACTGCGCCAACAGAGCGTTGTATTTGTCGGTAAATTCCCGCTCCTGCTCGGTTTTTACTCCCGGCAAGGCCGTATGCCGTTGCAGTTGTTCGAGCATCTGTGCGACCTGCCCCTGCGAGAGCTCCGTGGCCTCTATCAGCCGCTCGATCCGTTCCAGCTGTGCATTCTCCAGACCCGCGTTGGCTTTGGTGCTTTTGACAGCCTTGACGAGCGTTTCTTTGAGGTCTTCGTACATTTCGATCGAGAGTCCGATCTTATTTTCGTCGTTCATGATTTTTGAGATTTTCTAATTCGGTTACAGTTTTATTTTGGCTCTTCTTTTCTGTTCTTCCATCCTGCGGCGGTGCTCCATCGCAGCGATGGCCATCGCCTCGGCCGCGGCGTTGAGCAGTGCCGTGATTCGTGCTATATACTTTTCGGGGCTTTCTCCCGGCTTGCGCTGTAACTGCTTGGCGGACACTCCGCCGGGCGAATCGGCCGGCGGCAGTGGAATCCCGCCTGCCTTTCCGAGGTTTACCGATGACGGCTCTTCGCGCGTGCCGCTGCTACCCATACCGCCGAACAACCCTGCAAATGCTGAACGGTAATTGCCTGCCGCCGCCGAGAGGTTCCCGAAGAGCGTTGCCCGGTGTTGGGTTTGTTGTTGAATATTGTTGAACCGGTTGTCGAGTTTCGTAAAGTTGAAAGCCCGGTCGATCTTCGATCCGGAGAACTCGAAGCCGTTTTTCGAGAACAAAACCCCTTGTTTGCGGTCAGTCGAACCGCAATACTTGTAACGGATGCCGATGCCCTGTTTTTCCAGTTGCTTCTCCAGCCCTTTCCATCCGGCGCATCGGGGCAGACACCTTTTGATCGCATCGTGGATTTCGTATCTGGTCTTGTCGGGTTCGCGCAGCCGCTCCCGCCGCACGTCGTCCTTTCCCGGTGCGAGATACAATCCGCACTTCTCGGTCAGCTCCCGGCATACCTTGGCGCTGCGGAGCTTGATGTTCTTGTCCGAAATGGTCTGCCCGTTATTCCCGACCCGGTTGTAGACCAGATGGCAGTGCGGATGGGGCTGGTCGAGATGGCGCACCAATAGGTATTGCGTATCGGTGATGCCCATCTTCTGCATGTACTCCTTTGCGATCTGCGTCATCAGGGCGTCGGTCATCCGCGGAGCGTCCTTGGGTGAGAAAGACAGCGAGATATGCCCGACGGTGTTTTTCAGCCGCGGATTCAATAAGGTCTGGTCTTTGAAGTCCTGCACCATGTCCTTCACTTCCGGAGGCGTAATGCCTTCAGCTTCCAGTATCCGGGATTCCTCTTTCATCACGTAGCCTACCGTCCCCGAAAAGGACGAAGCGGATATGACCTTACCGACCATCGCATATCTGCTTCAGGAGTTTTTCGATGGCCGTGACGATCGCCGCATGCCGTACCCTGACAGCCGCCAGACCTTTGGCATTGGCCAGCCGGGTCAGTTGGTTCAGATTTCGGGCGATGCCCTTGAGTTGGGCCATGAAATCCAGCTGTTCACGGGTGATCCGCGCCCTCACCGTTCCTCGGTCGATCAGCTGGCGCAGGACTTCGGCCGGCGGTTGCCCGGCCTCGCGGCAAAGGGCCGAGAATCGGAGTTTCCGTTCGGGGCTGAGTCGTGTGCTGACGACGTATTTGCAGATGCGGCCGATGCCGACTTTCGGCCGACCGCCCTGTTTGCTGTATGTTTTCTTCGGTGTTTCCATGACAGGTTGTTTCGATAGATTGTTCATGCTATATAGGTTGTTCAGACCAGCGGGATTTTACGCCGGCCAGCGGGGAAGGCGCAGTTTTCGTCTACGAAAACACAACCTTGCCTTCCTTAAACCTTTATCCCTTTCCGACGCGGTGGTTCAATTTCCTCCGGTTCCGCTTTCAGGGCTTGCAGATTATTCCGACAAAGGTGACCCTGCCGGTCGGATGTCGTTTTCGGGAGATTCGGCCGGTCTTTTATATGGGCGATCAGATAGTCATTTACGTCCTTGTAAAACTGCTTTGGTCGATTACCTCGCTGCGGGGACAAAGACGGATCAGATCGGCAGTTGCCTTGCGTCCTGCTTCGTCGTTGTCGAAGAAGGTGCGGATCACCGGATGTCGGGAGATAAACGGAACGGCTTTGGGCAGGTTGACGACCGAGTTCAGAACCGCGGCGTCGATGCGCAGTCGTTCGGGGTATTTCAGTGAGAGATAAGCGAGGAAATCCATAAATCCCTCGAAAGCGATTACCGTATCGGAACGGTTGTCGATGGTGGTGATATGTTTGGGCGAGGAGCCGCCTTTGAACCGTGCGGAGCGCAGCTCCCACCCTCCGGCATCGTTGCGGAAACCGACGGCGAAAAAGGCGCGGCCGTTTATCTCGTAACGGACCTCGCGGCAGAATGCCGCGGCGACCGGCGGGACGATGCCGCGCGAGGCGAGATAACCGACCAATGCCGGATGCCGGAGCGAAGCGTCGGAGAGGATGCGGAGCGCGGGGACGGTGGCCGGCCGCACGACCGACAATGCCCCGCCAACGCCAAGAGGCTCACCAATACCCGGTGAGATAGAAGCAATCCCCGTGTCTCCTTTTTCACCGTTTTGCAGCCGTCGGACCGCTTCGCGGCTGTCGCACCGCTCCAACCGCATCACGAGGGTGAGCAATGTACCGCCTTCGCCCAGTCCGAAGTCGTACCAGAGATTTTGCACGTAGTCCACTTTGAAACTCGGCGTGCGTTCTTCCCGCAAGGGTGAAAGATACATACCGTAGCCGTTGCGTTCGTATTTGGGCTGAATCCCGCGCCAGGCGAGAAAATCACGGATGGAAATCCGGTTGCTGTATGGTATGACAGTCATTTTTTCCGTAAATTTGTTGAGAAAAAGTGTAAAATCCAGTGAAAGAAAAGGTTGGCGTCTTACATATCTCTTACACGGCATCCGGCGCTGTAAGTCCGAAAGAACCCGTAAGACTTTGTAAGAGGATTTGTAAGAGATGTAAGATTATGAAAATAAGAAAGCTACTTCCTTTTTTCAACATTCTTACATCGCAGCATCGTCCAGCAATCCGCCGAGTTGTTCCCGCGTGACGGTATAGACCCGTGCCGTCTTGCTGTCCTGCCGCTGCGTTTCGCCGTTGTAGGTAATCGTATAGCGTTGGTAGTAAGTCGGTGGTGCGGGTCGCAGCTGCCAATTTTCGGCAAGAATCCGCCGCACGGTGGGATGGTCAACACGGATGCCGCGTATCTCCAGCATATTGACCATATCGCTCACGTCGAACCGATACTCCGCAAGGTTCTCGGCATCCATGATATCGCGAATAATCGACAGCATTTCGGTTTCGGTCTTGCTGCGGTTGTAGTGTATGATCCGCCGCAAGGCATCGGTGACCAGCAGCCGGGGCGCGAACCACATACGGCTCTCTTCATGTGACGAGAGCATACGTTGTTGCAGATAGAAGAGCAGCCCCGGTATCTCGGCTCGCATTTTGGCCAGCAGGTGTTGATCGTCATACGGGAGCGGCGGCACGCGCCGCACCCAGTAGCGGGTTTCCGCAGCCTCGATCAGGACGGGATTGCGCTCGTTGTTGGAGCAGAGGACGAACTTGCCGAAAAACTCCACCTCCCGGCGGTCGCGGCCTTTCGCCTCAGCCTTGTAGCTGCGTGCAGTCGATAGGTTCTTGATCCTCTCGGAATCTTCGCGGCGGTTGAGCAGCACCTCGTCCACGCAGATCAGCAGTTTGCCCATCCAGTCGTCATTGAATTGCGAACGGAAATCTTCGTTGGTATTGAAGGTAACGTTTCCGCCGAAGATCGACTTTAAGAGATTGAGAAAGGTCGTCTTTCCCGTGTTGCGTTCATCCGACACCAGCAACAATACCGGCAGCCGTTGCAAGGGGCGCAGGTAGAGCAGTTGCAGATAATCGTACCCCAGTTCGACCTGCTCGCCGAAGATATGAGCGAAAAAGTCGTGGATGTGCGGAAAGATGCCATCGGCGGGCTGAAAGGGAATCGGCTCGTAACGGTTCAGGAAACCGTCGATCTCCCGGCGGTAGTTCGTGTGGTCGGGAACCGTGCAAAAGCCGTCGTATTTCGGAATGCAGGCCAGATAGCTTTTCCCGTAGTCCTGACGCAAGGTCTCGACATTCCACGGGATGAGCGTCTCGACGCTCCGGCCGCTGCTCAACGGCTGCCGGACCCGCTTGTAGATGGTCGTTCCCACGCGCAGGTAGGGGCTTTCTCTTTTCACTGTTTTAGCGGGCATAGCTGTCTCCGTTTAGAATCCGTTGCACATCCGCCACGCGATAACGGCGCTGCCCGCCGTACTCCACGGGAACAAGATAACCGCTCTTGGCCCATCGCCACAACGTAGAGGAATCGACACCCAACAACGCGATGGTCTGTTTTCGCGTGTACAATTCGCCCGCGTGTTGCGGAACCGGCATTACGGACGGCGGCGACGCGACTGCCGTCAACTCCTTGTGCCATTGCCGGAGATCTTCCAGACGGACGGTCACATTCACTTCACCGCCCAGCTCACTCAATTGTTTTAAGTCCATAATACGATAATTTAACCGAACCCGAACAGCAGGTCCGGCGACGAAAATAACAGGTGCTTTTCCTGCACCTGTTTTTGCAATCGAATCACCGCATTTGCACCGGCAAACAATTTCAGATATTGCTACTTACCAGCATTTTGCAATTACATGACAACAGAAAGAAAATTCCCTGCACCGACCGGGTGCAGGGAATATCTCATCCTTATACAGCTCTTTATTTTTGGATATATTCTTTCAGATTATCGATCAATCGGATGCGATAACCTCCGTCCGTCGCCCGAAGCTTGGCCCGCAACGTCTTCGTATTGTATTTGGCCAAAGACTCGAAGCTCGCTTTCAGCCATTCCGCCAATTCGGTCTGGTCATAAAAACGATTGGTCGCGCCCTTAAAAGCATTCCAGACGATCCAACCGTAGTGACACAAATCCCCATAGCTCACCCGATCATGCCGAAGCCGAACCTGCGGCACATCATTCGGAACAGGCGCCATACATGCCAAATAAAGCAAACGTCGTCGCAAAATTTGCCGATTCGTCCCGTCAACGGCATCGCCCAAATCCTTATCGGTATATTCGTAGACGGTGGCGAGTGCATTTTCGAGAATCCGATCGTCCGGAACCGGATCGGCAGAAACAACGGCGGATTCCGGCACGATCGCGTCCGGGCTTCTTTCACACCGCTGTTCGGAACCGACTCCTTCTGTCGTTGTTTTCTCTTCGCCTCTCGGCTGACTACACCCAAAACGACGAAAAAAACGCTCCGAAAGATCCGCCGAACTGCCCACGCTGAAAAAGTAAAATCCGGTCACGCCAAGTCCTGCGGGGACAAGCAAAACAAGCGCCAGCCAAAGCGGAAATCCCCGCGAAACCATGGCGCTGAACAAAACGATCAAAGCAAAAATCACGGCGCTTGCCACGATCAGACGAAGACCTTTCTGGAAATAATACTCGGGATTCATAATTCCGATTCGCTGAAAAAATCATCCTCCATTACAACTTTCCGAAACCGATCCCGCAACTCCGCCATCCGCGCGATCAGTCGATCGTATGGCAGCGAATCTCCATAGATGAAATACTCCTGCATCCGCTCATAATCCCTGCGCCATACCTCCGCCAATTTTTCGGGCGGAATAAAATCGATCCGGCTCGGATGGTGCGTCCGATAATCGACTCCGCGAATCGTATTGAATATGCTGCGATGCCTGACAATCTCGACATACATTTTCGGATCGGCCAAGGCTGCCTTTCCGAAATCCGTATCCATCAGCCGCTCCAAATCGTACAGATGGCGTGTCATTCGCTCGACGCGCGGATTCTCTTTCTGAAACTCTTCATGCAGCAAAAACGCTTTCTCCAAAAACGTCCGTGACGGCACGACCGCATAAATCGGGAACACCAATTCTCCGAATACATCGGGATATGCCTCGGCAATCAGCGGACGAATCTCGATCCGCTCACGCGGTTCTTTCATCGACCGGCAGCTGAATTCGATCCGGATTTGCGATTCCACATACTCGATATTCGCATAAATGCTTCGATACGGCAACAGCACCAGCGTCGGATCGGCATCGGAGTCCTGCGCCGGAACGGCACGCAACTCAAAATCGGAAGCCCCATATCCTTCCAGCAATGCCTGCATTTCCGCAACGAGCCGCTGCTCGATATAGGCCCGCGAAAGTTTCCGAATCCGATCGCGCTGCGACTTGTTGTCCCCGGCAATTCTCCAAAAGGACTTGTCGATTGCAATATCGATGTCCTCCGAGAAGCGTTCTATGACATGCCAACCCTTGCTCAACGACGTACCGCCCTTGAAGGTGATGAAGTCCCGGCACGACGATTCGAACAGGGCTTTCAGCGTCATCGTCACCCACCAGTCCTTCTCGACAGCCTGCGGAGGAAGCCCGACACGCTCGCTCGTCTGTGCAACGAACATACTTTTCTGCTCGTCGGAAAACGTCCAAAAATTATTCTTCATAGAACGACATAATGATTTTACGAATCCAGGCCGGCACCAACCGCAGATCGGGCAGAATGCTCGACTTCGGAATCCGGGCGAATATCGTCTTCAGTTGGGCGGTGTGCTCCTCCGTCACCTGCGGCCGACCGATCTCCTTCAGAGCGAACACGGCAAGCATCAGCGTTTTATTCTGATAGGCCAGATTTTTAAGCGCTACACGCTTGAATCGCAATTTGCGACCGTTGAACAAATTAACTGTCCGGGAATTGCCGTCGGTATAAAACACATAGTTCATCGGTACCTGGGCAGACAATCCCAATACATTCAATGCGTGCATACCCGTCGGAACAACTCGGGCTTCGCTCTGCCGAGCTACCTTTTCAGCGATTTCATTGATGGTCGGGTATTGTATGCCCATTCCAAACTTTCTATCGATTTTGGGATAGCAATAGAGGCCCCTTGCAATACGGACCAAACCGCCTTTTCGAGTAAGCCGTTCCAATGCCTTCGCAACCGATACAGCCGATCCGTATACAGCGAAATCGGATGCGGAATACAGCTTACCCCGTCCGCACTTCTTTATCTTATTAAGTATCTTATCCTCTATTGCTTGCATCTATTTACACACATATATCTGTCGTAAATTTATACAAATTTATCGACAAAACAAATTCTACTCCAACACACTCACTGCATCCCGTTTTATATCCATGTCGATATCGCGATAGCGGGCGAACGCCCGGCTGCCGTCCTTATGCCCGGACATCGCTCCCACGATCGCAGGGTCTTTCACGCTTTTATAAACATTCCCGATGAATGTCCGGCGCGCCATGTGCGACGAAGCAAGGTCGCAGATCGGCACCTGAACATTCTGCCGCGTCCGCTGGTCGATCGTCGTCACCATGCGCGTCAGTCCCGCTTTACGGAACGCCGCTTTGATATAGACATTATATTTTTGCTCCGAAATAAATGGAAACAATGTTCCGCGGTTCTCATCGAGGTATTTACGAATCAGTTCTTTCGCAGCACCGATCAGCGGCACCGAGACCGTCACCACTCGGTCGTCTCGCGTCTTGCGGGGAACATATTCGATGCAATCGCCGATGATATTGGCATAGGTCATCTTATAAAGGTCGCTCACCCGGCAGCCGATCATGCATTGGAAAACAAAAATATCTCGTTGCGTTTCCAGTTGCTTGTCATCCCCCATATCCGCTTCGGCCAACTGTTTGCGTTCGTCGGTCGTAATATAGATAGGCGTACCGTAGACAATCTCCGCAATCTTGTACTGCTTGAACGGATCATTGTAGGTATGTCCGTTATCATTTAACCATACATAAAACGACCGTAGACGAATCAACATATCCGAAACGTAATTCATGCCCCGCTCTTTCGGACGGCCGGGAATTACCGTTTCTCCCGCAGCATTGAGGTACGGGCCGCGCTTCACAGGCAGATTCTTCCTCACCTTCGGCCGGGCATACGGCACCTCGTCGTACAACTCCGGATGTTCGTCGAAAATCTCCGGTTCTTTCATCAGAAATGCCCCGAAATCATCAAGTGTCGTCGGAGATACGGTGTGTACGTCCAGCACGAACCGTCGGTTCGACAGTTTACGATACAACTCATACCGCTTCAACGTCCGCACCAAGACATTGAAATGCTTGACACGCGATTCGGACAATTTATGCGTAGCGAGGTATTCATCCGTCAACGGGAAAAAGCCTATTTTCTTTTCCTCAACGGAAGTCGCCGTCTTTGGCCGCAAAGTGCGCCGGATCAACTTTTCGAGCCACTCGCGCGTAACGGTCGATTTATCGTCTGCCGCCTCGACCGAGGTCTCAATTACATCGACCAATTCTTTCAATTTCGCCCGCTTTGCCAACAGCGCATCGCGCTCCTCCCCCGGTATGTTCGGAATATTGATATCGTTTTTCTTTCCCCAACGTTTCCGATCGACCCAAATGCCGGACGGCACACGTACACGCAATTCGCGGGAAACATAGACACGGAAATTAACTTGCGATTCTCCCGCGCTGTTCTCCCCTTGCGCCAAAACATATGTAACTTTTGCCATACATCCTCATTTTATGCTCTACAAAGATATGATTTAGATTCGAATACAGCAATACTTTCATGTCCGCACCGTGTCCGCATTTTTGCAAAACAGCTAAAAACAGACAAAATACATTTCATAGTATATCATTTTAATATACTATATTTCAACATATTATAAATATATTCAAATTTTAGTTATTTGCATATGTTTTCACAAATTAATTCCTGTCCTGGGCACCAAAGGACGCTGATAATCAGCGTCCTTTTTTTTGTGTAGGATAAAATGTAGGATAAATTGAATTACTCTTCCCCTTCAAAATCCTTAAAAAAGGAACTTCCCGCAAGTATAGCAGCATTCTCATCCACCCCCAATCGCAGGTAACGCATTGTCGTAGTAACCTTCTTATGCCCCAAGGCCTTGGAAATCGCAGTAAGCGGAACTTTGGAACGCTGGAGGTGCGTGGCGAAAGATCGGCGAGCAGTATGCGTAGAGATCAAAGTATATTTCTCGACCCTAATCTCTTTTAACTCGCCCCCTCGATGTTCGCAAATTGTCACTTTTTCGTCGATCCCTGCCATTTTCGCCACCACTTTGATATAGACATTCATTTTCTGGTCTGAAATCGTTTTTGACAGGTCAAAATCGCTCTCGAGGATTCTTTGTATCACGGGATGAAGTGGAATCGCAATCGGGGTATCTGTCTTACGGGTACGCATCATAATCATCCCATCAACAATATTTGACTCGCTGAAACGACTAAAGTCAGACACCCTCATGCCCGAAAATGCCCCGATAAGAAACCGGTTCCGTACCAGTTCACATGTAGCTATGCGCTGCCTGACTGCTTTCTCTCCGCACAGATCCGGCCACTCATTCAATACTGTGTTTTTTGTGATTCTCAATCTATACAACTTCATCAGTTCGTCAACCGAAAGATAGACAGGATCACTCTCTTTTGCTACCGTGATAAAATTTTTATGAGCTGTGCCATTCAAATTATGCAGGTGATCCACCTCCCGGGCCTCCCTATAAACCTGTTTGATCACTTTGATAAGACTGCCGAAATAATTATCCGAATATCCCTGCCTATATATCCAGATCCGGAACTGATTATAGAAATTGATATTGATATCTTCAAATTGCAAACGACACCGAATCATCTTTTCATACTGCTTCAGCTTATTCAGGACTGTTCGGTAATGCCGGATCGTTATTATCGACCTCGCATCGGCATAGCGGGCAATATAACGCTCAAAATAATCAGAGTAATAGCCAGAGGGGGACTCCGGAGTATTTATTGACGGAACAGGTCGCTCTAAGGCTTTGTAATACTCTTCATCCACGACCTCGAAAAAGTCTCGCGAAGATGGAATCGTATAACCTTTCTTAAAGTACACTTCAGCTCGTTGGGCAGCTTGGCACCACAGCTCCAACGCATCATTCGTGCAATTCGCCAATCTGTTTTCACGACACACCCGAACCCTCTGTCGCTGGGGGTTCCAGAACTTTACCAAAGTCGACTCTTTTGTCGTGCGTCGATACTGTTTGCCCTTAAATGTTACGGATAAGATAATCGCCGATCTCTCCCGCTGGGGAGTAGCTAAATAGAATTTTATCATTTTGTTCGATATACTATTATGGAGTCCGTGTTTGAAAATTGGATCCCACTACAATATATCAAACACAGAACTACTCTTTAATATGCTCTTTATCAGGATATTCCACGCCAACGCGGGGGGGGGATATTTTTTTCTGGTGTAGTTCCATGAAATGATCGTTTATGAAATTTTGTTGTTGAAGTAATGTTTCAGCCTGAGTTCTAATTATTGTCATAAGCTCAGCTATCATTGAGTCTTTTGCAGTATTCTCCCCACGAATAGACGAAGAATCCAATTCCTGCTCAACAATAACAGCATCGCCAATCCCAGTTAACAGCCAGTGAAGATTAACATCCGGAACAATACACAATATATTTGCTATCGCATTTGAATTCAAAGGTGTATTCTTTGCTTGCCCAGTAAAACTTCCATAAGACATTCCTATCTTCTCACAAAAATTCTTCTTGCCAAATCCTTTTATTTCAGCGAGATACAATATCCTATCCTTAATTGTAGGAAATTTATTTTGCATATTCTTGCTTATCAGTAAATATATTTGCTATATTTGCATTGTGGTACGTGCGTACCGAACTTGCGTACCACAATAAATTGGGTAAAGTTAAGAAATAACATTTGTAAACCAAAGACATGGCTCGAAAAATCACTTTCACTGAAGTGCCGTCTTCTAAAGGGTGGGAACCATTTTTAAAAGGAATGGCGGTAAAAGATCCTGCCATTTTCAAAATTGTAGGGAATGTAGTCACAAATGGCCGACAAGCAATAAAGCGGTATAACAAGAAAATAAAAACAGGGAAGCTCGAGCCACGAAAATTTGAGACCAAAACGTATCCTGACGACAATTTATTTACAATCACGAGAATATCATAAATCGTAATTAGTCATGGAAGACTCTACACATATCGACTCCACCAAGATCAGTCTCTACATTCAACAACTCGAATTCACTGTGAGTAATCTGGAGGCCACGATTACACGGATGAAAAAGGAATGTTTCGACCCTAAAAAATTCTATGGAACCGCGATAACCGTTGACGCTTGTGCCCGAATGCACAGCGTATGCACCGTGACTGTTCGTGAATATGTCCATGCCGGTCTCATTCCCACTCACCCGGACAGCACCTCCCGGAAAATTCTCATATTCACAATAGATGCCTTATTGCTCGACTTCAAACAGCTCAAGCAAAAATATAAAGAATTGAAATTATCAATATAAAGCACAGGAGACTTGAGGGGAGTGGTGATAAGACTGCATCACTGATCCCACGGTAGCAGTTGGCACACCATATCCCCTCTCTCTTGTTTATCCACGATCATGGCAGTACAAACGATATATAGCAACAAAGACTCTCGAGTATACAAAAGCGAGAGCTTGATCGTTCCCCCAACCCTCCCGACTGGCGAAGCACCACTCGAATTAAACCAGCCAAACATGATCTTGGATGCCAAATACAATTACCGGCTGACACAACTATCGGCAATCGTAAAAATCACCAACATTTTACAGCCGATCATCAATCAAAATATAGACGAATACGTCACGCTGTGCCGACGCTTCGGAAACAAAGAGGAACATCCAAAAATTGATTACCTTTTGGGGGAAGAGCGGAACCTCCGATTGCACGCCGAAGATGTTTACTGGAAGATTAACGAGCGGACACTCGAGGTTAGGATACCTTTAGATGCTTTTACGAATATCCGAAGCCATTATAGCCGGATCAGAGCAGCCATCAGCGATCTGATCAGGATACCGGTTAAATTTCCCACATGGTCGGAATTAGCCAAAGAAACACTGACTGACGGATGCCGGCCTTTATGTCAAGGAGTATTTTATAACAATGACAAGTCTCAGAAAAACAAAAGCTATATCCACATTTTCTTCGATGAAGACATAGCCAGATTACTGGTCAATCCCTGTTACGGATACTCACGCCTATTACAAGCTACCGTCGACAACTGCCGTTCGATTTACACCGCGAGGATCTACATGCAGATCTGCCGGCACGCAGATGGGAAGAAATGGGCTATTCCCTACCCTGATCTCCGATTGCTTCTGAATGTCGACTCACCCAAGAAGAAAGGGAGTACAGAATCCAAGCAGCGTATCCGCGCCAACTCAGTCCCGAGGTACCATGAGTTCCGTCGTCGCGTCCTCGATGTCGCACGCGACGAGCTGCTCCTTATGGTGCAAAATAATACGACAAACTATTATTTCACCTATACCGAGGAGTTCCCGAGCAATCGCCATTCCACGCCAAGCCATATTATTTTTAACATATACGAGACACATCCGTCGAAAAAAGATCTCTACGCTTACGAGAACCATCTTTCCCAGATGCGGCATTATGCTGGGCATATTTTAAAAATCGGGCAAGACAGATACAATCGGGTATTCAAAAATATAACCCTAAGAAATTACACATACGTGTTTCAAAGACATCTCGCAGCATGGATTTACATGGAAGATCACGGCGACAAGATCAATAATCGCGACGCATATTACCTCAAATCCATCGAAAACGCGATAAAGGAAGAGAAGATTTCTCACGAACAGGGAGTGATTCAAATGGAACTCAATTTATAATACCAAATACAGTCTGCTACCATGAAAGTTTTAATCTCCATCAACCAAAAGGGCGGTGTCGGGAAAACGACCACCGCAGCAAATGTCGGCTTCCGCCTATCCCAACTCGGAAAGAAAGTCCTCCTGATCGACGGGGACGAACAAGCGAACCTCTCGCTAATCTTCAATGCTACGAAACACAAGGAGACTTTATTCAAACTCTTTATAACAGGCGAGGCCGTAAAACCGTACGAGATCAATCCGAACCTTTACATCATCCCTTCGGATGTCAGGACATCGAATATCAACGTTCAGCTCGCAAACGACGTGAACGCCCCGTTTTTCCTGAAAAAGTACCTGGCAATGCCCGAATACAAAGATTATGATATTGCCATCATCGACTGCGCTCCAGCTCTCGATGCAATCATCATAAATGCAATCACCGCCGGCGATGCCATGCTCATTTCCTTGTCGCCCGGAGAATTCTCCTACGACGGCATGCGACGTATCCTCTCTGCCTCAAACACGATAAAAAAGAATTATGGAGCCAAAATCCAACTCGGAGGCATCATATTAAGCATGATTAACGCCCGGACAAAGGTTTACCAACAAACGGTCGAACTATTACGGGCGGATGATCTTCTCCCTGATGCGTTCAACACGAATATCCGCCTATGCGAAGCCTTCAAACAGGCAGAGGCCGAACATAAAACGATTTTTGAATTCGCACCGAAATCGAAAGGCGCTGACGACATGAGTGCTTTGACAGATGAAATCATTGCTAAACTCCTTCAGTAGACACTCCATATGCCAGCCATAGAAGACCGCCCCTCCTACGACGAGGACATGATGAGCATCGCGTTGGCCGGTATTACGCAGCGCCAGAAAAAGAAGCGTAGCCGGACATATACATTCGTGCAAAAGAGAAGCATCGACTTCACGGAAGAAATATGGTCGATCATCGAGGCGCACCGAAAGTTACCGGGGATACAAGACAATCTCCGGGAAACGATCTACAAGGGGCTGTTGCTCCTCAAGGAAAAAGAAAACTTATAACGACCGGCACCATGATACCCGACGCTGAAATGACGAGCCGCCATAACCGCCGTGCAATACATGAAAGGAGAGTGGGAACTACAAGATATTCTCTCCCCAAACCAATAACAATATGCCGAATATGAAAGTGTATGCCATCACTATCGAGGACGCACATGGCGAATACGGACGCTTATATGCCCTCGCAGACAACGACTCGGACAAACTCCGGCTCGAAGAAATGGCCCAGGCAGAAACTATGGGCGACGACACGGAAGTCTGTGTCCGGGAGATAGAACTCAATATCCCTATTAAAAACTAATTGTCAAGACTATGGAGTGGAATTCAAAAGAGAAAAAAGAGTTGATTAAACTCTATCCAAAGTATACGGCTAAAGAGCTGGAGGTGAAATTCAAACGGAGTTCCAAAGCCATACATCGAATGGCGAACCTATTAGGTATTTACAAAACTGCCAACAAAGTTCCCCCGGGCCTATATGATGTCGGGTTACGTTTTATGATCGTGCATTGCAGAGTTCGGGCAGACAACAAAAAAAATGCAAAATACAGGGCGATAGAGAAAGTCGAACGCAGTATACTGAAGCGTCAATCAATCAAGAATTATGTATTTTTTTCAAAATCGACAGTTGAAAAAATCAAAAAACAATGAGTGAAAATATAGATAAAAAACTCCAGCAGATTATTGATCTGGAAATACGAGAATTATACGATTTAGCCTTTTTCAAGCCCTACCTCGTCAACTACATCGCGGATTTTAAGCCCCAGTTTCACCAGTCTATGTCAGATCGAGAATACCGGGATTACCTCGAGCGCAAAAACGAGGAAGCCATACAGGAGTTTTGCAGGAGCATCAAGGCCGACTGTTCCCGGGACGAGGCGATAACGAATGCCCTGCATGTTCTTCTTGCCGATCTTTTATGAAAAAATGGGCAAGAATATCGCTGTTCCTCCAACTGCTTCCCATAAGTTTATGGGGACAAAATCCATATGCACTCTATACAGCAGGAAATAAGGAAATATTAGATATCATTGCCCAACTCCCGGCAAGAGCGCCGCAGATCCTCGACATCCCATGTATCTCCCCTGTCCAACAACCGAATTTTGACAGGCTGCGAATCTCATCAGGTTACGGTCTGCGCATTCACCCTATCACACAAAAGGTACACCGGCACTCAGGAATAGACATTCCCCCTTCAGGGAATGATACGATCTACGCTACTGCAAACGGGATTCTCGATACAGTCGCCTATAATGATCTTATTGGGTTACACATCAAGATACGACACAAATACGGCTTTAAAACCACATACGGGCACCTGAAACGTACTTTTATCCGGACTCCGCACCAAAAAATACATATCGGAGATCCGATTGGCATAATGGGGACTTCCGGCCGCAGTACGGGAAAGCACTTGCATTATACCGTCCAAAGGAATGGCCAAACACTCTCCCCTCTTCCCTATTGCTATCTTTTTATCAACACAAGAGGGCCTTAAATCAAGCCCTCCTTCTATTATTCCTTATTTTGTCTCTTCCGTAACTTGCCGGCCTGCAACGCTTCGCGTCTGCTGACTTCCATCTTACGCACATGCTCCGGCCGGGGAACAACTTTGAGCTTCCCTTCCTTCTCTGTCTCACGCTTTAAACTCTGGATCGCTGCAATAAATATATCCACATTAGTCATTACTATCCCCTGAGATAAAAGCATTGCATACTTGTAGTCATTAATATACTCCATCGTTTCGATATCAATATCCAGCAGGAGCTTTCTCGTATCCCCGTTTTTCGCCATGTTTTTCTTGTAGAATTCAATTGCACAAATATAATCATTCTTTTTTAGAATCAAACGATTACAAAAATGGAAAGCCCTTCCAAAAGTATCTATAATTTGCTTTGCACCTCACAGAACGGGTACCTTTGCATCGCATAACGTATTACAATCTAATCATGTATAAAAACATTGGTTTGCAAATTACACAACACTCCGGAATGAAAACTACTGGGGCGGACAATTTCTCTTTCCAAGCAGACTGAAGGGATTTAATACATTATGCAAATGCGTCCGCCCCACTTTTTTCACAATATCGTCAATATGAAACACTATCTCCTCATTATCGTATCGCTGTTCACGTTTTCAGTCTCTCACGCCCAGTTCTCGTCCGTCTCGACCAATATCGTCGGATGGGCTGCCGGGAATATAAACGCAGCCGTCGATCTGAACGTGAACTTGCACAATACGATCAACATTCCGGTCTCGGCCAATCCGTTCAAGTTCGGAGACACCCAGTGGAGCCATGTCGTCCTGCAACCGGGATGGCGGCACTGGTTCGTCGAACGATACATCGGACAGTTCGTCTCCCCCTCGCTGTTTTATGCCAACTACACCATAGGTTACGACAAACGCACCTTCAAAGGCAATGCCTACGGCATCGGATGCTCTTGGGGTTACTCGAAACTCCTGAGTACCCGCTGGAACTTCATCGTCGAGATCGGGGCCGGTATCGTCTATACCCCCTACACCGAGAAGCTGCGGCCGAAGCACATCGGGGAGTTCGACGACGAGTATACCTATCGTCACCGCCGGTTCCTGCTCGTCCCGATCAAATGCAACCTGTCATTTTCCTACTTGTTCTAATTCACAGATCCCATGACAACGACTTTCGAAAACTCCAAAGGATATAAAGTACTGACATTATCGGCCGCCGAAATCAAAGTATGGGCTCGGGCCAAAGTCTGCGACCGCTGCGGTCGGAAGATCAGTTCAAGCGGGTTCTATGTAGGAGCCGTCAATCTCATGTATTGTCCCGACTGCTATGAAGAGTGGCATGAAACGGCTCCAGAGAAACAGGAACTTCAGGATCTCAGGGAGAGTAGGCATCTGGGCAAAGCCATCGTGCATATTGCCGAAGCACTATCGGACAAAAAATCAAAATGCAATTTATTATGAACCGTATCTATTTGCGCATATTCGGCCTGACAATTCTGTTGATCCAAATGGCATTGATCGGATATACAGCATTCACTGTAAAGGAATTACCACATCGTTATCAGCAAGAATTTGACAATGCAACGAAACGCCTGGCCATCGAGGAGTGGAGCAATCATAACGCCAAGAAACAAGATCAGCTATCTTCAGAAGATGCTATTCTGGCGAAAGCAAAAGATATTTCAATAGAATCAATAATAACAGCATACGATGCTGAAATCAGCAAATTGTTATCGAAGCAAATCGGTTTATTATTCCTTCTGATACTAACATCTATCGCCTCTTTTGTTCTACCACTTGAAGATTAATTTCAGAAATGAAACCGTATAGAACACTCGTTTACATAGTTCTGACCGTCCTGATGCTCTCTTGCGCCATGACGCACTCCTTGCAGCGCAGCACCCCGACGGCCGACATCCATCTGCCCAGCAATGGCCCCGTGGAGACACCCGAAGTAGAAGACGTCGAACGGGCTGTCACGCAAATGCGAAAAATCTCGATGAACGGCGGCCGTGACAGCGCCTATCTGGCCGAGGTCGAACGCGACTCCACGGGAGAAGTCACCATCAAAGGCGAGAACATTCAGACGGTCTACATCGTTGCCAAGTCGAAAACCGTAGCTGAACGCAACGGGGAGATTGCGATCGACTTCATCGTAGGCATACCCGCTGCTCTCCAGAGCAGCACGTGGGGGTTGTCGCTCACCCCGGTCATAGAGAACAACGGGACTGAAGAGGCGCTGCAACCGCTCTCTATCCGGGGTGAGCTTTTTTCCGACATCCAGAAGCGCCAGTACTGGCAGATGAACAAGTACCTGAACCGCATGCTCGGCGACTCGACGGAGCTTACGTCCACCACCGGCCTGGCCGCGAAGTACTACGAAGCCTACAACCGCTACATCGCCGGCGGCCAGAAGCGCCGGGCCGACAAACTGGAGTCCACCTACAAACAAACGATCTCGTTCCCCTATTTATCCGATCCGCGGCTCGACTCCGTGCTGATCCGCAAAGGGGAGATCCGGTATTACTACACCCAGACCTACCGGCCGACGAAGGATACCAAGCGCCTGCACCTCTTTTTCCGCGGCCGCGTCGACGCCATCGACCGCAGCCGCTACGACCTCTCGAACAGCGACACGCTTACCTACACCGTGACATCCATGCTCTCGCTCCTGGACAACGAGCCGCGGTACATGCTCAAGATCATCGACAAGTACGTCGAGGTACGCGACCGCAACTACATCACCTTCCCGGTCGGCCGTGCCAATGTAATCGACACGATGGGCCAGAACCATGTGCAGCTTGACAAAATCGAGCGCCTGATGGACACGCTTATCAACCAATACGAGTTTTTCGTCGATTCTATCACCATTACCGCTTCATCCTCTCCCGACGGCTCGATGGCGACCAACAACCGTATTGCCGGCGAACGTGCCCGCGCAATAAAGGAGCGCCTGGTGCGCAAGTTCGGCCACGAGGTCGATACGCTCATTCGCACCCGCTCGATCGGTGAGGACTGGACGCTGCTCAAGCGCCTGATCCGACACAACAGCGACGTACCCAACTGGGAGAAGATTACGGACATGATCGATCAAAGCAGTAACCTCGACGTAACGGAGCCGCAAATCCGCCAGCAGTTTCCCAAGGACTATGCCTACATGAAGGAGATCCTCTATCCCCAGTTGCGGGCCGTAGACTTCCGCTATAACCTCCGCCGCGTCGATATGGTCAAGGATACCGTCGTGCTGACCGTACTCGATACGACCTACATGCGCGGCGTACAGCAGCTCCGCGACCGGGATTATGTCGGGGCGCTGCGCACCCTGAACGACTACAAGTGCCAGAACCTTGCGATCGTGCTGCTCTCGCTGAGTTACGACGAGGCGGCTTTCGAGATTCTGGAGCAGCTGCCGCCGGCCGAGAAGAACCCAAGAACCGATTACCTATCTGCAATAGCACTCTCGCGCATGAACCGGCCGCGCGAAGGACTGGAGTATTACCTCAAGGCGATTCAGGCAGATCCGGTGCTGAAGTTCCGCGGTAACCTCGATCCAGAGATCCAAATTTTATACAAACAGAATAACGTAAAAGCATCCTGGTAAGATGGAACTACAAACCATACAAAATAAGATCTACGAGATCCGTGGACAGCAGGTGATGCTCGACTTCGACCTGGCTGCACTCTATCAGGTAGAGACGAAAGTTTTAAAACAGGCTGTCCGCCGAAATATCGAGCGGTTTCCGGAAGATTTTATGTTCGAGATTTCGAACGAAGAGTATAACTCTTTGAAAGACAGTTTGAGATCACAAATTGTGACCTCAAACAAGGGCGGCATTCGGTATATGCCGTTCGCTTTTACCGAAATGGGCGTTGCCATGTTATCGAGTGTGTTGCGCAGCGGGTCTGCGATACAAGTCAATATCGCCATCATGCGGGCATTCGTCGCCATGCGCAACTATCTCACGCAGGCATCGCAGCATTCGGCCGAGCTTGCGGAAATGCGCAGCCGTCTTCAGCTTATCGAACATGAAGTTCGGGAGAACCTGAAAGCCATGAACGACATGAGCGAAGACATCGGCAAGGACATCGACGCAATTTACGAGGCCATAGGGGCACTGTCCGTCAAGCTACCGCAAATTCGGCAGGAACCACAAAAAATCGGATTCAAGAAATAGCAGCATGAAACCTATCCAAATACTGTTCACAGGACTTTTGCTCGCGAGCCTTCTCCCCGGCTGCGAGATCCACGACGACATCGACGTCGATGTGAAGCGCAAGGCCATCGTATACCTGCGCTACAACTACAACGACGGGGAGCACGACACCATGGACGAGGTGCAGACCCTGCGCCTGTTCTTCTTCGACCTGAAGACCGGCAGGCAGTACCGCGACACGACGCTTACGCGCGACGAGTTCCTGACCGATACCGGAGCCATGCAGACCTACATTTCAAATGGAGAATATGGGATTGTGACGCTTGCGAACGTAGGGCATGGCTCCACGGTGTCGGCAGACAACCTCGGCGATGCCGCCATCACCTTCCCGGATACGGGTGCCGACCCGCTTTTCTTCAACCGCATCCAGACGCCGATCCAAAAGGGCGACTCGCTGCGCTTCGACATCGACCTGTTCAAGTCCGTATACAAGGTCAACGTCCGTGTCGAAGGGATGCAGAACATCAACAACCCCGAAGATTTCTATTTCGGGCTGAACAACTACGCCGCTCTGAGTTTTGACAACAAGCCCTGCGGCGGCTTCAGAATGTATCGTCCCCAACTGGCCCGCGACCCGGCGGCCGGCACCATGTCGGGATCGTTTTACACGCCCTACTTTCCTTCGGACTCGCCAATCTCAATCGGCATCTACACCGACGATCCCACCTCGATTTACGGGCATGAACTCTTTGTGGCCACGATACAACGCTACATGGAAATCGCCCCTAATCCGGGACACGACGTCGAGATAGACATCCGCATTCTCCTGAACAGAGCCAATGTGACGGTGATTATCTCCGACTGGGAAGGAACAGTCATTCAAGAAGAACATTTCGGAGCATAGGCTCGAAAATAACTTATTTTCTCACTTAATTTTTTAATCATCCCTCTATGAAAAAATTTTTTATGAAACTGACCGCAATCGCGGTAATGCCGATGCTGCTTGCAGCCTGCACGAAAGACGAAGTTAATCCTACACCGACCAACGGTGGAAAGGAAGGCGAAATCGAACTTATCCTGAAAAATGAAAGTGTAGCTGACGGAACCCGCGCCTTTGGCTCCGGCACTACCGAAAGTTGGGAGAAGTCGATCTCCTCGGCCGTGCTGATCGTCTACAACACCTCGGGCACGCAAATCCTGCGCCGTGTCCTGACCGCCGCCGAAGTGAACGGCTCGACCACGACGCCGATCAAGTTCGTACTTCCGGGCGTGAGCGCCGATGCCTCGTGTGATTTCTATGTCGTCATCAACCGTAACATAGCGGATAATATCACCACCAAAACCGGGCTGCTCGCAGAATTGGAAAGCGACATCGCCTCCTACAACAGCACCTACGCCAACGTCACGACAAAGGCCATGCGCACCGGAGGATTCGTTATGACAGGCTCCGCGAGCGTCAAGATCGCAGCAGGGACGACGGCCGTAACCATGACCGTGAAGCGCGTCGTGGCGAAGGTCGAGATTCAGACCTCCATGACCGACTCGTTCCGTACCAAGTACGGCAACGGCTGCGTCGAGGTCAAGAAGGTAACCTTGAGCCGCGGTGCCGAGAAGTCCTTCCTGATTGACCAGACCACGAGCAAGTACGCCACCGTAAGTTCTTCTTTCACCTCGGCGCAGGACGCCTACTGCGACAAAACCGGAGCGTCGAAAACGAACGCATACAAGTACAACAACCTTTTCTACATCAACGAGAAGGCCGCAGCCGCTACGGGATCGCGAATAAAAGTAGTCCTCAATGCCGTTTATGATGCTGACGGCAACCTCTCGACTACGACCGACCAGCTGGCCGTCACCTACGAAACGGAACTCACGGGAGCAACCGGCGGCAAGATCGCACGAAACGGCTCCTACAAAGTCAATGCGAAGCTCGACGGACTCACAGGACAGGACGTGACTTTGGCCGTGACCGTCGCAAACTGGGATGCCTTGTCCACGCAAGACGTGAACTTGGGGCAGTAAACCCTACCTTTTCCCCAATCATCCCCGGCTGCGGCCGGGGGTGATTCAAGTCGCCGTAGCTCAATCGGAAGAGCGCATGTCCGGTTTCTTTCATACGAATAGATTAGTAAATTGGATCCGGGCATGAGGTTGCGGGTTCGAGTCCCGCCGGCGACACAACTCCAAATATTTTGCGTCATGAAAACTTACAAGACAATTCTCATGCTGCTGCTGGCCGCAACGACGGCGTGCAGCAAAGACTCCGCAGAGCCGGATACTCCCGGCCCGAAACCCTCAATCAGCATGACACTCGATTACCAGAGCCGAGAATACGAGTTAGGCGAAGTAATCGAGGCAACACTGACAATCACCGAAAAGAATCCGGCAGCAGACTATTTCCTGTTGAACACCTCCTGCAACGGAGGTAAGGCCGTGGCAACAGTAGACGGCCATGAACTGCAATGGCAAGCCGAACAGCAGATTCCCTACGAGATCGTCAACGAGGAGTTCTCCTCGAAGGTGCTCCACCTGAAAATTACGCCCCAAGCCGGGGCGACGGCCAAACAGCCGTTCAACTTCGGTATCTATGCAATCTCGGCCGACGGGACAAAGGTCGAAAAAAGAATTTATGCAGTGAGTGTCAATACTGCGGAAATCATAACGAATGCCGAATGTATCACCCCGACAATCAATTTGGAACAGCAGTTTAAATTTATTTTAACAGCAACCAAAGAGAATTATGCCGGTGACTTTTTCGTACAACTGTCAACTGAAGGCAACGGATTTTTCATACTCGAAGACGGCATTGCCGGAAATCGTTTCTACTGTTCTGCAGACTCCCATAATATGCTCTCATACCAGCCCCATGAAACCGGCTTACACAAAATCCACTGCATAGTAAAGGACGACATCTGCGTTTCCGAGGTGGATATCGAAGTCGAAGTCAATGGGATTAACGGCAGCCTCACGAATCCGGAACCCGGCGTGTATATTTACTGCAATTCACTCTATTACCCAAGTTCGGCATGGAACCAAGAATGGGAAGAGCAAGCTGAAGGTGTCGCAATCATCACGGAGGAATGCAGGTTTCTGATGGCCCCGGATCCCGTTATCGGAGATTGGGGCGGTGGTGAGTTCACGAGTGTTTCTGATCTCACGGTCATGCAGGACTGGAGTGAAGCCAAATTCGATTATAACGGCCGAAAAAACACAGAGGCATTACTCAATGCCAAAGACGTTATGCGGAAAATCGAGTTCACCGAAAAATGTTACAACTACGATAAAGATAATCCGGGCAAGTGGTACCAGCCTGCTGCGGGACAAATGTATTTGATACGTCAAAATCTGGACGAAGTACAACGATGTCTGAGCTTGATAGGTGGCAGAAAACTAAAAGCCAACGAGCATTACATATCCTCCACTGCCGCAGATGGATTGCACCTTTGGGCAATCAGTCTCACACAATTCGAACGAATATATTTTTTCCTCTACGAACCCGACAACCGGACATATCCCGTCCGCGACTTGCAGACGGAAGAGCTGTGATAATTCAAACGACTACCCTATGAAACTTTTCAGAACGACACTCCTATACCTCTGGGCCATGGCCGACAGCATGCGGCTGGAGCGAGAGACAGACGAATAGATCTGAGTGTGAATTATGAAAACGGACAAACTGATCTTGGATGCCTGCTGCGGCCCGCGTATGATGTGGTTCGACAAGCGGAACCCGCAGGCTGTGTTCATGGATATTCGGGACGAAGAGCATATACTCTGCGATGGCCGGAGTTTGGAGGTGCATCCGGATGTAATCGGTGACTTTCGAAGTATACCGTTCGAAGATGCAACATTTCGGCTTGTTGTGTTCGATCCTCCGCACCTTGTCCGTCTTGGCGACAATAGCTACATGGCGCACAAATACGGCAAATTGTTATCCACATGGGAAACCGATCTAAAGCAGGGGTTCGACGAATGTATGCGAGTGTTGAAACCGGAAGGGGTTTTAATCTTCAAGTGGTGCGAAGAGCAAATACCCGCAAGCCGAATCATCGAAATTTTCGGAGTGGAGCCGCTGTTCGGCCACAAGAGCGGCAAGAACTCCAAAACGCAGTGGATGTGTTTTATGAAAATCAACAACCCATGACGCACGCTTTTCTACGAATATGAACAACTTACCGCCGTAATTTAAGTTCCACGCCCCAGCCGTCGGAGAGTATATTTTGAAGCTGATGAACGAACCGCACCTGACATACCCGCTCGCCAAGCCTGCCGATGGATATGTAAAACTTATCCACGGCTCGGTCGACATAAAGGTTATCGACGCCGTATTTGACCCAACGCACCGCATTACGGCGCATCCCGAGCCGCTGGAGCATGTCGGTGGACAGGGGTATCGGGTCGATCCGGTCGGCGGGGATGTACGACACCTTGCCGGTGATCCGGTCGGTATGGGCGTTGATCCCCTTGGGGAATACGCTGGTCACGGCAATTACTTTCCCGGCGCACAGAACGTAATTGCCAATTCGCAAAGAGTCGGTTTTCATAGTCACAAACAAAACGAAATAAAACAGCAAAAATTATGACAGACCAAGTAACGAGCGTCGAGCAGTCGAAGCGGCTGATCGAGCTGGGAGTGCCCGCGGAGAAGGCGAGCATGGTATGGCATACGATGCCAGCAGTAATAGGGCGGAGTAAGTTACGAATAGCAGAAGAGGAGCATGTTGGATGGATGTGCAGAAATTTCCCCGGCCAGTACGCCCCCGCCTTCACGGTCGCCGACCAGCAGGAATTACTACCCGTGTTCATTGACGCAAAAGGTACATTTTACCTCAATATCTCCAAATGTTACGAGGGATGGTATGTAAGCTATGAAACTGAAAGCGGAGCAGAATTGATCTCCCACCGGGGGATAAAATTGGTCGATGTACTTATGGATGCTACCGAATGGCTTTTGTCTAACGGCTATAAACTGAACATATGAAAAGCGAAAAAGCAAGACAAGAACTGGAGGACGGTAGCTGGAAAGTAGAAGTCGATTGTGAGGGCGAAGAATTTGACCTGCCATATCATGCCGTGAGAGTAGATGTAGCCCAGTATGCGGTCGAGCATGCCGAGCAGGAGGCAGAGGAGCGGATGCGGAAGAAGGCAATCAAGGCGTTTTGCTATTTTGTTATGGAATATCATTGCAAAGAAGCTATATGCTCTAAACGAAATAAATGCGATGCAAGCTGTGTAATTGCTCAATATTTCATCCAAAAACTGACCGAGAATGAGAACGACGATTAAGGAAAGGGCAAAAGCATTTTGCGAAAAAAATATCTGTGTAGATTGTGGAGACCGCAAGGATTGCGACCGGGGATGTATGGGATGCTGTATTCCTACCTTCTCTGTCCTTGAATGGCTTATCCAGTTCGGAAAATCCGAGCGCGCGGAGCTGACGCGCTGGCACGACCCAAACATTACCCCGGATGACAATAAACCAGTGATAATATGCACTTCCCCGGGAATATATTACATAGCGGCTTACGACAAGCAATTTAACTACTGGTTCACGGGCAACGGCTCGTTTTACCGACACGAAATCCTCGGCTGGCGGGAGATTCATGAATAAGACGGAGATATGGAAACAGAGAAAACAGCGGCCGAAAGGCGAAAGGAATTGGCGACCCTCTTGTTTTGCCAAAGTTATCTATACTATCACGATATGCTGTCCTCGGCCGAATCTAAGAGGGTATGTAAAAGGATATCGGCCTTTCAGGATAAGCACCGAATCGCTATCACGCGGGAGCAGATCGACAGTGTGGAAATTAAATACCAAGATAAACTATGAAAAAACAAGAAAAAACAGGCACAACATGCGAGTATTGCAAACCTGGTATGTGGTGGATAGTTGACCAGGTATCCGAATGCGTTTTGCAAATTGACGGGCAAAGATTAAAGATCACGTACGACGCAGAATGTGACGATGATAGTTTTGCATCAGGAGTGCATATCAAATACTGCCCCATGTGCGGGAGGAAATTATGACACCGCAAGAACTGTACGACTGGGCGGTCGAGAACGGATACGAGGATTACAACATTAAGATTGAGTGGGATGATGAATATTCATACGGCTGGAGTGAGGTATCGAAAGTTGGCTTAATAGTCACCGAGCCGGACAAAACAATAACAATAAACATATGAAACGAGAACTTACACTGACCGACATGGACGGCCACACAGCCGTTCAGACCTGTAAAATATGCGGCTGCACCAAGGACGATCCCTGCGACCATGAAAAGCTGGGAATGTGCTGGTGGGTAAAGGCCGATCTGTGCTCACACTGCGCCATGATCCAGACCGGGGAAATACCCGGAGACAGCGTTACCCATTGTGTGAATTCAAACCCTATTATACAATGAAAAAATATCGTGAAATAATCCTCCCACTTTTACTCTTCGCGGCCGCAGGCTGTGAGAAATCCGAGTACCGGATCACCGAGCCCCGGCCGACGCTCGAAGTGACGGCCTTGCAGGACTCTTACATCATCAACCAGCCGGCGTATCTCCAGCTCAAGGTCTCGCAGCAGGGGTACGACGGGGAATTTCAGCTCTCGGCCGTACTCAACGAAGGGGCCTGCGAGCTCTCGATGCAGGGCAGCGACCTCCCGACCGACGGCACATGGACGTCGATGTCCAACACTACGGAGATCCTGACGCTCACGCCGACGCTGGCCGGGCCGCTGCGCATATCCTTCGAGGTCAAAACCAAAGAGGGCGAGCAGTCCGGCCGCAGTTTCATCAACTTCAATGTCCAGAAGAGTCCCGCCCTCGCGCTGGAGGTCGAGTACCCCGAAACGGCGTCCATCACCGAGCGGATCGAACTGACCATGCTTCTCACCAAAACAGGATGGACTGGAGCAATCCCCGTAACATATACACAACTCACCGGCAACGGCACACTCCAGTACGGGGCCGTGACCATCACCCCGGCCGAAGCGTTCTCCGTGCCGGCAAACATGGAACAGCCGCTTTATTACACCCCGGCCGAGCGGGGCATTCACCGTATTCAGCTCTCGGCAACGGACGGATATACCACCCAATTCAAGACCCTTGAGATCATCGTAACAAACTGACAACACCATGAGAACGACCTTATTTTACGCATTGGCGCTGTTCGTATCGGCCGGATGCTCCTCGTCAAAATACCAGATCGTCGAGCCAACGCCGCAATTATCCCTGTCTACCGTCACAGCGGTCTGTGAACTGGGAGAGACCGTAAACCTCACGCTGACCGTTGCTCAGGAAGGTGTGGACGGGAACTTCTCCCTCTCAGCGTTCATCCGCGAAGGGAAGGCCACGCTCACGCTCGACGGAAGCGACATGGACACGTCCGGCCAATGGGTGCAGCTCGCGGCCAAGCATGCACGCCTTGTAATTACCCCGGCCCAAGCGGGAGATCTGCTCGTAAGTTTTCAGGCCAAGTCCCCTGATGGCGAAGTCAGCGAACAGCAAGACCTGAAGGTGACGGTAACAGCGCCATCAGAAATCACGGCCGAAGCTGTCTGCGAAGCGAAGATCGTAAACCCCGCGGCCGATGCCCGGATTCCGGTGAAGCTACATATCCAAGGTACT
Organism: Alistipes sp. HGB5; assembly: GCF_000183485.2. Taxonomy (NCBI): domain Bacteria; kingdom Pseudomonadati; phylum Bacteroidota; class Bacteroidia; order Bacteroidales; family Rikenellaceae; genus Alistipes; species Alistipes sp. HGB5. Next base: position 47,475 of record NZ_AENZ01000025.1, read on the forward strand.
CCGGGCGCAGACGGGAAATTCGTCGTAACACCGACCCTCAGTCAGGGCAAAGGCAAAATCTTCCGGAACGGCTATGCCGTGAACGGGCAGGCCTGCCCCGTCGATGCGGATGCGACATTCGAGTATGCACCCGAAGAGATCGGCGAGCAGATCCTCGAATTCGAGGTCACAGCAGGCAAGACATCGGCAAAAGCACGCGCATACATGGACGTCGTGAAGAACATAGTCGTGACCAGCAGCGTCGAGGGTTGTTTCACCATCGAGGGAGCCGGAGAGCACAATACTGAAGGTGAAAAGGTAACGCTCGCACTGGTGAACGAGGAGTTGTTCAACTTCGAACCGGCCGGCTGGTATGACAGCACCGGGCAGCTCCTATCCAACGAGGCGACTTATGCACTCCAGCTCTCGCGCGACTGCATCACGCGGCTTGAAGTCAGACTCAAGCCCCGGACAGTGAACATAACCCGGCAGGGAATCGCCCGGATAGAATTTCAGTATCTCGTCATGGAAGGCGGACGTCCCGTACCGAAGGTAGCCTACGATTACCGCACGCAGTATTCGACCGATTACAAGGCTTCCGAGCCGATAAAGTTCTATTATGAGGAATACCGACTCGATAGGTCGAAGATCCCGCCCGTCGGACTGCGATCGACAGCAATGCCGACGATCACCAAAGGAGCGAGGAACTCGACCTACCTCTGGCGCTGCGACGAAAAATTCTCCGTCTCGATACGCCCCGGCGACAATCCGGGTTTCAAATTCCACTATAACGACAGATACATAGAGTCGCAAACGACGAAATACTACCTGCCTTCAGACGTAACAATGACCAGATAACCACAGATCGGCGTAGTTCAAAAAAACAGAACGGCGCATTCAGTCCATGACAGGGACGTGACTATGGGATTGTGCGGAACGGATGCGCAATGCGGGTGAAAGGCTCGCCGCCGATTAATTTATAACAGCAACACTATGGAACATTTTGCAAATATCGTCTTAACCTCGCTCCTGCTAACAGAATACGAGCAATATTTAAACATTGCATAAATATTATTTATATAATATTTCAAAGGTAGCGGGCTGTTTTTTGCGGCTCCACACAAGAAATAAGTTGAAGGCTTACCTAAAACTATTTTTACACGAGAATACGTTCGCGGCAAGAATTTCGTTATATTTGCAACAAGGAAAACTTTTCGAGTTATGACAACGGTACACATTGAGGATAGCACGCCGGAAGGGCGGTGGCTACTCGACCTTATCAAAGATCACAAGAGCGTGACGGTCGAGCCAGAAAAGAAAGAGGCCAAGACCGTCGGTGCATGGGGCGCAGCCCTTGCCGCGGGTGCCGTGCCCCTCGAAGAGTTCAACGCAAGATTCGACGCCAAAATCCAAGAAGCATACAAGCAATAATGCGCGAGGTTATTGTATCCCCCACAGTATTGGGCAAATTATCCGATTTGGTTTCCTATCTCAGGGATGATATTAAACTCTCTGAAGAAGCGGCGCAGGCTTATCGAGGTCAGTTCGTCCAATTTATCATGACATGCAGCGCCGAGATCAATCACCCTCTATGCCAATTCAAGCGGTGGTGCAAACTGGGCTACCGTTGTGCGGTATTCGAAAAACATTGGGTTTTAGCCTATCAAATACTTGACGAAGGCATCATCATTCAGGACATGTGCCATACTGCCATTTTGAAGGAGTAAGGAAGAGTTTCTCGAATAAATGAACCGGGCCAAAATCATCTCCCAAACTAATTTTTATCTTTGCATCGTAATCCCCTGAAGTCCCTGCTACGGCATACTTCAGGGTTTAGTTTTGCATGACATCCCCCGAGATTTAACTACTATTCCACGCCATTTTTGCCCCACACGGATAAGATTCGCCATCTGAAATCTTATTGACTTTTACCACAAACAAAGTAGATATTAAATCTGCACTCTTCAGATCAAATTTACTTTATCGACAAAAATCACTATCTTTGTGACGCCTTTAGGCATTGAGTGCGCCAGTGTTTTAACCGGGCGGTGGTCATAAGACCATTAAGAACAGTTGTTCTTCATCGGAAGGTTAAAACGAGATCCTCAAAAGTTTTTCGTATGAAACATTATCGAAAAGAGGGGTTGCGCAAAAGGAATGCAAATATTGTAGCGATGTTACAATTACTGATTGCGCTGCTGTCCGTGCTTTTAGATTTGCTGTTCCGATTCGTTTAAGCTTAATTGCTTTTATTAAGCCAGAATTTTGGTCTGCTGGACAGCTACGGGTTGGTCAGAATTTGAAATGGGGGATGGATTAACCATCCCCCTATTTTCTATCTTTACTTTTACAATTTCACATCTACTCTTTTACACAACGGATATTAAATCCATGCGAGAGATTTTCAATTGATTGATTAAGTATTTCAACACTATTACAACCGGCCGAACTCGCGCTAAAATTACTATTGCATCCGGAAGTCCACATAGCCCCCGTTATCGTGCCCATACTTATTCCGCCCGTTAATCCAGCACGACTACCTCCAGCCTGCAGATAGAATATTTTTGTTCTATCCGTCCCTCTTCCATCGTAATACAGGGCCCAACCCGAATTAAATTGACCATAGGTATAATACCCTGACGGTTGAGTTGTTGTTAACGATCCGTTCTTACTCGTAATTCGCAGTAGATCTTGTGGGGCAACTTTATATCCGGCAGGACACGGATCATACACGGTTTTAACCGGGGCTACGTTGTCGTCTATATTATCGCCCCATAATAGTTTGGTAGATTCACTCTTTGCCACCCAAAATGTGTTATAGCCAGTATAATATACCTGAGGATTCCTAATTGCATTTTCGACTGTAAGTCCTGCAACAGCTCTCTCTTGTTGAAAACTCACTTCTCCTCCATTTATATCATACATTTTTCCGTTTTCACTACTTGTTGCTCCAAGAGCTCCGACAAAAGGATCTTTTCGCCCCCACTGGTAGTACAAGCCATAGGATGATTGTACCCCTAAAGCGGAGGTCGTCGCTCCTAAATTCCGATCCATAACGGAATATGAGTTACCGACACTATTCTTTGCAAACTCGCATATTTCGGGCTGGTCTGTACACCAAATATGAAAACTCCACAAGATCTCTCCGGCCTTATTATATATAGCGACCACAGCGTTACCTTTTCCCCCATTGGTATTGACGATCACGGTGTTATCATTGATACTGACCGATCGGACGAGATTCTTCGTATCTTGCCACAACAAGGCGGCCCTCACGGCCTCATATTCGACTCCAGCGTATATATCCGAATAGGTATACGTCAGATTTTTCGATGTGCGGTATGGCGTGACATCGAACGCAACCTGAGAACCTGTACAGATGTAGCAATTTGCCTTACCATAATAAAGCCCTTCGTAAACCGTGACTCTGTTATCAATCTCATTTTCACCTTTGATGTAAAGGTTCATCTCGTGTTTGGTATTCCTTCGTACATCAAAATTTGTAGTACTATTCTCTCCCAGATATACGATATACTCAAGAAGTTTACCCGGCCCATCCGCAAGAATACGCATATACGATGCGCATTTAGGAGCTTTTTCCGGTGATTTATCAGTTTGGTTATAGATACTGTTTACGTTGCCCTGACAGTTCTCAAACATGTAGAAAACATCTGAAAATATCATGTCATTGTCGATCTCTATTGCATTGGCATCATAGAAATCATTTACATCATCCGACGTAGTCCCCGAGCCGAACAGTACCGTAGATTTCGGAAGATTGCAGAATTGCACTGAACGTAATTTTATATTGGAAGCGACAGCATTATCGACCGTAATATTGTACGATATTTTTGCAGCGACACGCTTTACCTGCAATGTCGGGAGCGTCATTGCATTGGTTATATGAATATTCATATTCCCCGTCATGGGAATATCGCTCACCATATCACCGATTATATAATCGCAAGCCAATAATTCGTCCTTGGTCAGCTCTCCCAAATCCTGATGGACATTCGTTACTACATATAACTGATAAGTGCCGGGAAGCATTTGAAAAGTAAAAGAAGGAGCTGTTTCTGCGTAGTAGAAATGGTAACTGATTTTATTCCCGAAAAAATAAATATTAATATCGCTGATCAAATTCTCGTCGATCGCACGGGACGAAACCAGATCTGCCACCTCGACACTTAGAATAACAGGGACTACATCTCCATCAGGATGCGAGGGGGAGGGGAACTCTTCCTCGTTGCAAGAACCAAAGGCCATCCCGATCACAATGGCAGAGATAGCAAGCACATAATTAAAAATCTTTTTCATAATAGTGGATTTACGCAAGTTTTTTATTTGGTTAACAACAATTAATCTTCTTTATTGCCGGTTACAAAGCCAATCGGCTGACGCGATTTCTTGGCTTCCGGTAGTTTCACGGACAACGCTCCGATGGCCTCGAATACTGTATCAAAATCTCTCCGCACGTCTTCGCTCAAGTCGTTCATAGCCTCAAGGTTCTCCCTGACTTCTCGTTCAACAAGCAGGAGCCGGCTGCGGAACTCGGCAAGCTCGGCCGAGTATCGCGCTGACTGCACAATCATGTTCCGCAGTTGAACAAAGGCCCTCATAATCATAATATTTACATGAATAGCAACATCACTGTTCAACAACCCGGATAGCATAGCTAATCCTTGCTCTGTAAAAGCATAAGGGGGTTTGCGAGTACCGCCCCAACTTGATGTAACAATTTGTGATTTCAAGTTGTCGAATTCCCCCTTGGAGAGCTGAAACATAAAATCATCCGGGAACCGCTTGATATTACGTTTTACAGCCTGATTTAACGCACTGGTAGTAACTTGATACAGTGCGGCCAAATCAAAATCCAGCATCACACGCTGACCGCGGATCTCGTAGATCTTATTCTGTATTATTTGAATGTCCATATTATTTAGGGTTAGTTTTCAGCATAATTCTTCATATACTCAGGCCGGCCGATGCTCATATACTGGAGATAGAGTTCATGGCAGCGTTTCCACTGTTCTTCAGGAAGCGCATGCGAATACGCTTTGATTTCATCATGGGTAAGCGTGTTCGGCAACTCTATTCCTGTAACAACGAAATAGGCTCGTCGCCCCGCTTCAGTGCGTGTATATTCTCCCTTCGGCATTTATTACAGTTATTTTTTAGGTTCTGGCAGTACGTCATCAGCGATCTCGTCCAGGATCATGGCACATATCGCCTCTTTCTCTTCATGTTTCAAGGCATAGCTGCTCAGTAATGCCTTCAGATACGGGATCACCCGCCGGACAAATTCCGTATCGGCTTCCGGCTTTATCATTATGCGTCCGCCGCCAAACAACCGGCTGAACATCTGGTTGGCTTTCGTATGCCCCATGTAGAACCCGCGGTGCCTCGCCTCCTCAAGCAATGCCGGATCCGCCTTCAGCGTGGAGAACACCTCTTCGACACGTTGGATCTCGGGAAACGGATAGGCCATCAGGCTCAATCTCAATTTATCTTCAGTCTCCGGCATATTTCACCCAATTTGTTGAGTCGTGAAGGGAAGAAATTGTCTGTTATTCATCTACTTGTTCGGTATCGACTTTCCGCAGCCTCCATGCAACAGCATATCCGGTTTCGATATAAGGATAAACCCAGTTACATACATGGTCGCCTACGATCTCCCGGATCGTCCCGTCTAAAAAAAAGACATCAACAAGGCCGGTCGTCGGAACTGACTTCGTTGTAGGCTCCCAGCCGGCCAATAACTGATGCCGTTCATCAGACCGGGCACGGTCAATAGCCAGATAAGCCGTAGACACATCGACCATGTTATCCCCGTTATTCATTTTGATAGCATCGTTGTCGATAATTTGGTATGCCCAATCCTTATTTTCCATCTTTTTCCCATTGTTCTTCTTGGGTCTGCTCCCAGCCGGCTGTTTTCAAATAGTGCCTCATACGCTCTTCAGGAATAAGTTTCCCATTCTGAAAATTCTTCTTGTCCCGATAGGCATACTGCTTGGTATATCCGCTACCCTTATACCAAAAGGGCTGCGCAATCAACACCGAGAATGCGTCGTTAAGTGTCATATAGTTCGATCTTTTCCGCAAAGGTAGTAAATAAAATCCGAGTAACCAAATATGTTTACCTATTTTATACCTACGAACAAGAAATGCACACTTTTAACCTCGAACTGAATATCACATTGGTCATTTAGAAATAGTATTTCAGCCCGACACCGATAGACAAAATACAACTCTCAAAGTTAGTCGTGGGGATGTACATAAGCCGCGGATCTGCATAAACTGTGAATCGCTTCCCGATTACAACTCCGACAGGAATATTGACCGAAACACCAAACGCAACCCCATTGCTAAAACTCAACATATCGCCTTTGGATGTAGTTTTATCAGCGAACTCTCCCCCGATCAGGCACGACGCCGAGGGGAAGAACCCGAGTCGGCCGAACAATACCGGATACTGATATACGACACCAACAAGAACCTGCTGCGCATTGAAATCTGCATCGTCTGTTGTCGAGAGCTGCTCCCGGTTATATACTACCTCACCCCCTATTGCGGATCTGGGGGTAACCTGATTCATGAACCGCAAGTCCGCCATGACTCCATAATTGGTTTTAGCTACGCCCAAGCTGATCGCGCTCTGGCCCTGGTATCCGACTTGCGCCCGGCAAACGCTACTTATTACCAAGCATAAGCATATTGCTACTATTCTCTTCATAAGGCTCGCATTTAAAATGGCAGATCATCAACATCATCGCAGGGTTCAGCCGGTGCAGCGGGTACAGGTGCAGTGTCTTTCTTGCGATAAATAAGTTCCGGCTTCTCGGATACAAAGACTTTGATCTGAGCTTTGGCCACACCTTCTTCCTTCTTACTGGCATATGGCTCAACAATCATATTCCCCCTGAAGAAGTAACGATCACCGACCCGGTAACGCCCCTTTTCTGAGAGTGCCACATAGCAATTGATCCAGTCGGTCTTGGTTTCAAAGTTTCCTTCTTCAGTCTTCGCGTAAGTTTCCGAACCAACTCGCAGCACCAGCTTATTGGTTTTTTCGTCGATGGCACCGATGATACCGTCAAATTCCAGTTTCCTCATAATAATATTTTTTTATTTTTGGTTTATTTTTTACTTTCCTAAGTACAAAGAACAAGAGCAGGAAAGTAGTTACATGCAACAGAACCGTCCCAATCCACACCAACAGCTCCATGAGGAAATAACCGATCATTTTAAGGATTGACCAGATTGGTTCCATATTCATCTTCATATTCATCAATCAATTGTTTTACAGAATTCAAGTCCATTGCATGATATTGCTCCCGGGCTTTAAGAATCTGCTGAAGCCCTTCATATGAGGTCGTATATACATCACGCAATAGAAGCTGAAATTTCTCCTCGAAAGAAAGAATATCATCTTTCAGTTCAAGCTCGCCCATTCGCCATACAATACGGTATGCTTCCTCCAGCCAGACGAAAAGGTTGATTCGTTTCTGCGGATTTTGCGGTTCAGCAAGGTAGTGCCGCAAACAAAACTCGTCAGTCCCCGTTGTCAGATGAGTCAGAATCTTATATGTATCGGCAATCTCATTCAGCTTCAGAAGCACGTCCGAAACCTCGTTATTTATCTTAATCACGTTCAGACGCAGACGGCGCTTAATCTCCTCATCCGACCAATTCCGGACTTTAGGTATCCAAGGGGTTTCATCGGGAAGATATGACCGTCCATCTCTCTCACATTCATTTTTCGTCCTGTTCTCCAACTCTTCCCGAAGGCGCTGCTCTTTCTCAGGTGTTTCGACGATCACTTTACCATGAAAAACCTTGCATTTGATCTCCTTACCATATTCATCCGCAATGCGCCCTACAAACTCTCCCTGCGACAATTCCTCAATCATGCTCTGAGTAATACGTTCTTCTTTGTGTTCGGCGATAGAAGTTGTCACCTTCCCATCTTCTGTAATGGACTTACTGATTTTCCTTACGGTCTTTTTGCCAAAACTTTCTGCCAGTTCCTTTGCCGTCTTACCTTTGACAGCTCCGACAAAAACATTATTGACCGTGTTGACGATCGCATCGGAAATCTTCTGTCCATAGTCGCGTACCATCTGGCTGAAATCCTGAAAACCCAGAAAAACCGCAATCTTATTGGATCTCGCAGTTGCGATTAAATTATCGAGCCCATTGATATAGGTTGTCACCACTTCATCGGCAAAAAAAGCCGTCGGGTTACGGCCCTTGCGATTGAGCAGATTGGCAATGCGTGTAAGGTATACGGCGTTAGCAAGCCCGAGAACCGCCCCTAACCGTGGATTCGAACCCAGACATAATAACATAGGAGATTCTTTCGACGAGATCGTATCCAAATCGACAGCGATATCCCGAGATTCCTCATCTTCAGTCATAACATAGGCCAATGATGCGTCTGACATTGACCCCAACCCGATTTGGGCCGAGGCCAACTGCCCCTGAAGCTGCGGTAAGGTATTTGTATCGTATGCCTCTTTGAAAGGCGAAAACAGGGTCTTCATATCGGGATACAGCACGGAGATCAGCTTCAGCACCGGGAACAGGACAGACGGCACCTGAGACAGCATAGTGAGCGTATGGGGCAATGACAGGTAACGTCCCCCGAACAATACTCCCAGTGCATATATTACGATCGCGGTATATGATTTCGCACTTTCCGTAAAGAATTCGCCTTGTTTTTCGACAAAGTTCTTATTCAAGGCAGTCAGAATCGTAATGGCAAAGTTGACCGCTTCGGCCGATGTAGATATACCTTTCATCGGATTGCAGCGATAGGTATGGTTGATGTTCACATAGGACAAATACCCGAATCGCAACGTGGAAGCTGGGTGTTCCCGTTTATACGCCACGTAGTACTGATACACCGCATTGCTTAATGTCGGATCTTTATAGTCATAAACAACTGCCGAAAAATGCTTTGCTATGAGCTGCTTCATTGCAGGATCGAGAAACGAATGACTTTTGCCCGTGCCCGGCATTCCGATAACAAACGACGCCCTATACACCGCAAGTTCATTGATATATCCGATGTGAGTTTTACCTTGGTACGAAAACTCATACTTCCAATTGACAGAAGTAGGGGTTTCGATCAATTCAGTGGTCTGCTCAAACCCGTCAGCCAACCGTTCGTTCTCATTCAAAGAGCGATCCGGCGCCAAGTAAAACCTCGTAATCCGGCCACAATAACTGAGGATGCACACGGCACTGATGAGCGACCCGAGAATATTCAATGACTGTCCGACTGCGGTAAGAGGGATAAGTAAGAAAAAACGACAGCAATGAAATACTGCAACAGAAATGCCCAGTCCGGCGAGCTGTCGCCAGAAAGACGTCGGTTTCTCCCCTTTAGATGGAGACGTCAACGAAAACGCAAAAAGGAACAGCACAACATTCCTGACTTTATAGGAGTCCCCCAGCAACAACTTCATCCCCTCTTTCGAGAAAATATGTTTATCCAGAAACGGAATGTCGATATGAAGGCGTTGCACCAAATCGTAATTGGCATAATACAATTGTACCAGCAGCAAGAGAAACCCTATGCAAATGGCCCCAAGTACGACATACGCATATATTTCATTATCCTCTTCTTCAATTTGAGATAGTGTTGCCATTCATTTCAATTATTTATATTATCTAAATAATATATATTATTGACAAAACTAACTGTTTTCTCCGATAAAAAAAAGCTGTTGCGCAAAAAACCGAACATCCTATAAACATATGATTATTAAAATGTTATTTATAACATTTTTAACCCAGTTCCGAAACTCCAGCAGTATAGCAGAAGTATTAGGGCAATTTCCCGGCGATCATTCCCCGCTGTTCTGATTTGGTTGTCTCGATCTGCGCTCGAACCATATTTTCAGCAATTCGCAAGGAGATAGACTTCTTACTACTCCGTAGATCATCATTCCAATCTTTTGCCCATGGTATTGACAGGATCATATTCGGCCTCTGCTTCATTACTGCTTGTAGGGCAGCAACTATTTCATCCTTTCCCCATTCCCGCTCCGCGCCATTGACGGTAAGAAGAACCCGCTGCGTTTTACTATTGATGGCATACTCAATATTGGCCGTATGATATGCAAGTTTAAAGTTTTCCAACTGTCCGGCTAAATCATTATCGTTTCCGAGGATGATAGGCAATTTAAATTTCTGAGAAAAGCTATGAATCATCTCCCGCTGGGCTTTGGTCGATGTTCCTCCGGTACAGAGGTAAGCATATCGGGCGCCAGGGAAAAGTTGGCTATGCGCGATTGCATCGAGCGGATCTTCCGTAACGAACAGCGCCTTGCTACCCTCGATAGGAGTCATCCAAAGAGAATTACTGCGATCGGTATTTTTCAGAAACCTTTTCTGACACACATTGTCCTTGATATATTTATACTGCGCCCCGATTATATTCCCGTCCATATTTTTCCAATAGAACAACGGTTGCCTAAACCCGCGGTCGCTAACAAGGATACCTATCACGGACTTGAACGGAGCCAGTTGCCCGGGATCAATATGGCGCTGCTCGAAAAACCGCCGGCATGCCCCGGGAACAGCCGCGAGATCGAGGCGCTCTACCGTATACTTTGAAATATCGAACGGTTGCTTTTCCTGTATCGTAGATGTGTTATTTATAACATCTTTAATTACACCAAGCCCGGCAATCCGTGACAACTCAGCCTCCACTTTGCAAAAATCTTCTGCGGACAGATTGGTCGTTTTATTGAGTATCCGCTTCATAATGAAGTGAACGGCATCCCCATAATCGTCAGACGCACTTTTATTGACATAATGATCGTAGATTCCTCTCTGGTTGCGATACACCAAAAGTGTTTCCGAGCCGTCCGAGAAGACAAGACATGATTTACACGATTTGTCTTTACGCTCCTTGAAGCCATAATCCAATAATGTTGGAAGAAGGTATTTCTTCGCTTCTTTATAATCAATCATGGTTTATTAAATTTTTCAATCAAAAAAATTATGAATATGTTGCTTAATCTCTCGTATAAAATGCTCACAGCTATGATCGTTCAAGTAATCGTCTCCCCATGTGAACCATCCCACGATTGGATGACAAAAATTTTCCAACACGACCCTTTTGGTTAATCGAGATTAAAACTGCCATGGGATCAAGAGTATTTTAAAAGACTACACTTTTACATCTTCTGTTCGCAGGTTGGGGATGATCGGGGTTTTGACATTTTCTCTTTTATCCCCTGCTCAATATTATACAGAGTGGTCGTCGGAGCCAATATGTCTTTCCGCCTCTCAAGGGGAGGAGCAAACTTCCGGACATTTGCTTCCGCACGATCCAACTGCTCATACAAGGCATCTATTTCACGTCCAATCTCGGCCAGCTGACGCTCCTTATTTCGATTATACTCTCCTCCGTCCGGTTCAAAAAAACCTTCCTCTAAAGCAGCGACACACATATCATGATATGATATAATATTTTTAATTTTCAGGTCTGCACTGGTCAGTCTCCGTTGTCACTTTGCCAATATGTTCGCGTTATCATTATGGACATGTTCGGCTTTGCTACGTTTGACATGGATTTGCCCTTCGACAACTTGCAAAGTCTTCGATAGGCCGCCTCGGTCTTGCTGCTCAGAGCCACGCGCTCTGTACTTGCGATAATTTGCTCTGATCACCCTGTAAGAATCGTGCAGCTCTTCAATTCTTCTGTCGTTCTCAAGCAGTTTTGCACTTATCTCAGAATCGACCCGTTCCGGAGGAAACTCACCGTAATGCACCCCCATTATTTCTTGATTCTCTATATCCCGAAGCTCCTTTTCTATCCGCTGCATACGCTCGCGGGGAGAAAGGAAAACTCCAACCGCATTATCGGCACTTGGTTTTTCCAAGTGAGCAATCTCCATCATATAGTTCTGTGTTCGCCATAGATTGCCATTACTGTCTTCAAATAAGTCTGGAATACGGGATAATCCATTCCGGGAGTATTTATCCCATAGTTCATTTGCTTTGCCAGCATCCCGATCGTCAATATTGCAATATAGTATTCTCAGTTTATCCAATTGTTCCCGCATATAACTCCCAGACAAGTAATTCTTCTTATAGCATTCCCAATCCTGCTTAATAAGTCCGTTCTCAAGTTCAGCTAAATCAGCGATTCGCTGTTCAGGAGTTTTATTCGTCGGACGACATAGAAAATAGACATCAGGATAAACCATGTCGAGAAGAGCGTCTTTTGAACGATCGAATGGGATCACGACATTATTGTTTACATCGACAACCCCAAATTTATTATCCTTGACCGCACCCAAATATCCGTCTTCAAACTCAAAATATTCTTTGGAATATCCGTTTTGGCCAAGATGGTCATACTCGAAAGGAATTATAACACTTCCTTCCTTATCTATCATCCCATACTTGCCATCTTTCTGCGCAACCATGAATCCATATCTGACAAAGCGTTGTTCCCAGTTATACTGCACTTCTAAACTTTCAAACTCAAACGGTATTTTCACCTCCCCTTTGAGGTTGACTACCCCGTAACGAATTCCATCACCCGTCTCTTTCCCTGCCACAAGCAGGTAGTCTTTCTTTATACTATTATGCAATGATTCCCAAGAAAATTGAAGTGGAAATATATGCAGCCTAAAATATTTCAGAGGCACAACAACCTTGTTTGAAAGCGTAACAACGCCAAATTTCCCAGCTTCTTTAGCTAAGTAATAACCGTTTCTTATTTCCTTCAGATCGTCATATTTCAGCGGGATAAGAGTTTGTCCGTATTTAGCTACAATCCCGACTTTCTCTTTCCCGTCTACTTCCCGACAGACAAAAAATAAAGAATTGTCTTCATTGATGTTCCGTATCAACACATCCTTTCCTAACTCTGTGTGAAGCGATCCTATTTCATTCTTGATAATGCCTGCATACCGATCAACGATCAACTGGTCACAGCTTTTTTGGAAGTGCAGCACAATTTCTTCACCCAACGAAGATAAGTCGGTGGCATACATAGCAGGAAATGCCTGATGCGCACGCTTATCATAATTCGGATCATATTTCCGGGCCAATTTTTTCAATCCTCGCGCAGATTCATACCACTCGTTCTTAATCGACACATTGGTAAAATACGCTCCATCTGCAAATTCGACATGGCTCATGCCGACCGACAAACCTTGAATCTGTTCAGCATCCCGAATGAAATCCTTGATAAGCCATACCAGCCGGTTTTCAACGACTGGTAATCGAGTCCCATATTTTGCAATAGGGGCTTCGATCCTGAAGTTTATTGTTGCCATAGCTTTTCGTGTTATTTATAACATTTTCCCAAGTTCAGACAGTAACTCAATCGCTGCTGGTTCTCCCCTTTGCAGGAATTGAGTTATTCTTATTCTGATTGGACTGACGTCCGACTTCCGACGTCTTTAAACATCGTTCAATGAATGCCAATGATTCCGATGTAGATAAAGATCCCGATTTCAATTCTTGATAACGGGCCTCAAGAGCAGATAGCTTCAAAGGCTCTATCCCCTCGGCAATTCGCTGCTTATTGAGAGCCTCATACTTTTCCATCAGGTATTCATACATTGAGAAGGTCGGATTCCGGTGAGCGGCAACATTTGCGTACTGGATATTGAATTCTCTATGTAATTCAAGTGCAGTTTTCGCAGCACTCACATCGTTTTGCAGGTCGGCAAGTTCCTGCGATGTGCCCTCAAAGTGTGCATACATAATTGTATATTTAAATGGTTTTTTCCGGGCCTGATCGATGATTCGCTTCCGGCTGAGATACGATCCGAGACTCAATTTTCTGTAAAGTACCAGACTTTGTTATCCCGGTCTGCGGCTTTATTTCAGGCGTTACAGTATATGGCCGATCCCAAGCACCAATATCCAATCGAAAATAAAAATGTTCGTCGAAGTAATCATCCTGAATATCAGTATCAGAGCGATTGTATGACTTTGCATACTGCGTTATATCATATAACATTTTATAGGCTCCCTCAGATAACCAGTCCTTATAAAAGTCCGTAATCCCGATTGTTTGCCAGTTTCCCTTAGCAAGTCCCTTTCCTGCCCGGATCTCTTGGGGGCCTGAAAGAATCTTGACATTTATTTCAGAACGATCCACACGTACAGAAAATTTATAATCCGGATACTGAGTTTTGCAATATGCACGGATCTTAATTGCAATTTCTTTAGTTGTGAGCTTGGAATCGTATCTGGAGCCTTGATAATCATTTGAGAGCTGATACCGTGTTTTATCTTTTTTCACTTCCTCTTTCTTGACTATGTTTTGCGCCCCTTCACATAATCTTTTGAACTCGGGTTCCGGCATTAACATCATACGCACATCATCTTTATAAAATCCCACACCAAACCGTTTACTAAGAGGCCGAATTAAATTTGTCGTACGCCTCTCTTTTGTTTGAGTATTTATCAGCGTATACGAATAGCCCGTACGTTGGGAATAGGTTATTTCCGAAACCACATAGGCTTCCTCCGGTTTTATTTCTGTATTAACACGAAGAATTAACTGACGTGTAACGGCCATCTGCACATCGGTATCATACTCTTCTTTCGCTTCTCCAAGGACAATTTTCATAATTGCTCATTTAAAGGTTATGTTTCTGTGACGGATCTTTTATCGTCCCTTGTTGCATTTTGTAGCTCCTCTCTATATTGCGCAGAATCTTACTACGGGAATCTTCCTGTTGAACTCCCTGATGATTGGCTTGTTCGAGGTACAGACGAAGATTCGAGTCATTGAGAACCGGCATCCTGATCTCAAGTGCCTGGTGCAACTCGATCTTCGCTCCGCAGCTCTCGACCCAATCCGGCAATAAACAGATAGCATCACTCGCGCGTAACATTTCAAGGTCGCGTTCCATATGATCTTCCCAGGGAGCATCGAAAGGCAGGCCGTTCTTCATCGGATTCACGGGAGTATGACCGGCGGCCTGGATGATTTCTGCATATTTCCCAAAATCAGCCTCTGCTTCTTGCTGGGTTTTTCCGCTGATTTTCCCACTGATATATACATCCATAATAACCAAGATTATTCAATATCACATCTGTCTTTGTTGACTAACCCGTTTTTTCGTTTTTTGAGCAGACATCTTAACCGCCTCTTCTACCGACTGGAGTGTTTGACTCGGATCCACAGATACGGATACACTCCGAACAAGAGGCTTCCCATCCTTATCGAGAACCGACTCCGACCTGATCGTATAATAAATCGGACTGTAACGGGCTTTGAGAACGAATACCTGCGATTTATCATTGGGGTTTTCACGTTCGTACTCCATAGACTTTCCGCTCATAATGGCATTGCTCTGTTCCGGGGTAAGAATTGAACCGTGCAGCGTCTTCGGGGCACGAACATACGTCGCTTCAGCAATAGCAAGACGGTTAAGTTCGGTATCGACCTCGGCGAAAAACTTTGCCCCCTTCTCTGAAACTAAAAGCTCATCAAGGAAGGCTCCGGCCTTCAACTTTTCAATCTGCTCGTCGGATATATTGATCGCATCCTGACCGTTCTTGATCTGCATACGATTCGGAATGACCAATTTCCGCTGGGCAAACAGAAAATCAAAGGAGATCCTTTCCTCACCATTTACCTCACTCACCAACAACCCTTTGATCCGTGCTTTATAGGGCCTCTTTGTATCTTTGGCTGAAAAAGTCATACACTGAGAAACGTAGCCTTCGGCGATTTTCCGAAACTCGGCTTTATGCCGTCTTCGAAACGACGGCCAATGTTCAGGTGACACATGCTTTTCCATGATCTCCTCTACCAGTTCCGGAGTAACCCGCTCTCTTTGTTCTTTTGTCAGCCGGCTTCTCTTGTCTTTAAAAGTCTGTGATGCTTCCATTGTTATTTCGTGTTTTGTGATTATGCCTTCTCAGCAAATATAAACAGATTATTTCAAATAATTTCAATTATTTGAATAATATAAATTATTTATATTAAATACTATAATATTTTAGAGCTGGCATGTATCTATATATCAACACAATAGCATAAACCATGAATTATATTTCCTGCTCGGCTTGTCCGCGACGCTTTTTTTCCTCTTCGTCTTCAGCTATTTTCTTCCCAACTGCGGCTCCCTGTACGAGCGTCTGGAGGTGTGCTGCCTGCGGCCGGACAGTTGTTTGAAGGATAGGTTTCTTCTTTGCAGATACCCCCCTCTTGCTCCGAACATAATGTAGGATCGTTTCCCATGACAGCTTCAGCTCGCTCCCCTTGAAAGTCAAGTCCGGCCGGCCAAAAGAAATTCCGACTATTCCGGCGCTATTTCTGTTATAAATAACATTTATATTGTATTGCGCCAACTGATTCAGTAGCTTGTCCCCAAACAATTCAGCCGCCATATCGGACTGCATATCAATCTGAGGCATATTCCGGAGAACCATGTACAGGCATTTCCGGATATACCGCATTTCACGGATTCGTTCCTGCTTGACTGCTCTTAAAATATGCGATAACCTGCGCTCTGCAAAAACAGGTAATTTTGACAGGGCAACAGGATAAGAGTTACCCTGCGAGATAACATATCCTCGAGGCAATTTCTTTACCTTCAGTCCTCGTTTTTCGCACGCTTGGCAAAACCGATACATGCTGTATGGTTGATCTTCAAGCAGGACTTTTTGGACTACTTGATCTATCTCGCGGATCAATCCCTGATTTTGTTGCTGACGTTTATCCGCTCCTTTGCCTACCTGGTATCCGAATAATGGCGCAAGCTGATCCAGCACGGTCTTCGTCCGTAATCCCTCGTAACTACTCGAAATAGCTTTCCCACTTCGCACATCAACCCGACTGGAAATAATGTGATAATGAATATGCTGTTTATCCGTGTGACGATACATTACCCAGGGTTGATTTGCATATCCCATTTTTTGAAGATACTGTCGGGCCATTGCCTCAATCACCTCCGGCGCAGGATCTACTTCATTGTAGGCAAAACTGACAACGGCATGAAAAACCGGATCTTTGACCCGGGACGAGCTTCGTGTAGAGACATCCATAAAGTACTGGGCAAGTTCAACCGAAGTATTGCCAATAATATTCTCCGTAAGGCATAGCTCGCTTTCATGTCGATCATGATAATGGAGCAGAGCTGCGAAGCCCCGCGCCCGGGTTCCCCTATTGCCCGGTTTCGGAGGCTTCCGTATAATCTTAATAATCATTTCGACTTCAGACTTTGCCGGAGGCGGCCTTCAAACGTATTCCACTCCTTCAATATGGCCTCGACTTGGTTGAGCTGCCTCTGAGCGACGCTGCCGATCACAACAGCCCCGCTTCCCTTCAAGGCATTCATAACCCGCGCAATCTGGTTGATATTGTTATTGACCTGCGACAGTGATCCGATAACGAAATTCAACAGATCCGTTTCCTCCCTGCTGCGGATACGCATTTGGGGATGAAGCAACTTGCGACGGATATATTCGGATTCCGACAGATACGTCTTTCTGACCTCCGTCTTAAACCGACCATATTCGGCAGATGTCAAACGGCAGTAAATTCTATGGTTTCTTTTATCATCCATATTCCTAATTCAAAAATTAACCGAAGGGCAAATTTTCGTCAAATGCACCGCTTCCGGAGCATTGACGCAAGATGCAACAGGCTGCGGAGCAGGTTGTTGTGAGAGTTTGTCCGACAAACTCACATCTTGCCACTTTTTTCGCCCCCCAAAGCAAAAGTAGCTGTCCGTCACTACGATAACCAAATAATACTGCCTTTCCAACGATCTCGCACATTAATACACGAATTATTGGATTCATTATTTAACTAATTAATTATTAAGCTAATTAATCCATTAAATAAATCCCGAAAACACATGTAGAATTCGCCTCAAAAACGATGTATAATTTCATTCGCAAAAAATGACACGATAATTTTGCTCAGAAGATAATCCCCAAGAGATGGCAACCGACAGTAAAATATGCGCGTTCATGACGCAAAAGGGTGGTGCGGGAAAATCCGTCCTTACCAACATCTTACCCAACGAAATAATCCTGTGGCACCTGCTGCACTCAGGCAAACAAGTTAACGTTCTGGTCGTCGATATCGACCCCCAACAAACCAATACGGCAAAGCGGAAACGAGATATAGAGCAACTGTCATACAAAGAAACCTCTCCGGAGTTCTTGGCGATGGATCTCGGACAAAAGACCGAGATCGGCCAGTTTCAGCGCCGCTACGCATTGCTCATCGACGCAGGATTCAAAACCTACAAAATGCAATATGTCGATCTGGGAAACGACACACAAATATCCAGAGCATTGGAGAATATACAGTATCAGGAATATGACTATGTTTTTATCGACTTCCCCGGAACGTTGACACAAGATGGTACCGGCGCATTTCTGCAATTAGTACAACACATCTTCATCCCCACCTCGATTAACCCGAGTGATGTACTGGGTACAGAATGTTTTTTAAAAACCCTGCAAGGACTTCCGATCGACTTGCAGTCGAAATATATTCTTTGGAATAAGTTCGAGGTATCCCGGCTCCGGAAAACAAATTCCACAGAAAAGCGCCTCTTCAACGACTACGGAATCCCATTCCTACAAGCAAGGATTCCCTACTCTCCCCTGAACGACTGTAACACGGTCATTCCTGCATCCCTCAAGGTCAACCTTAACCTCGGCACCTACTCCGTGGTCAAACCTTATTTACAAGAAATGGCGGCAGAAATAATCAAGATTACAAATGGCAAGTAGGCGCAAATACCAGAGTATACAGGATCTGGCTGGATCTGCGGAGCTGATTGTACCAGAAGCCCCCACAGAAGACCAAAGCGCAATGGGGAAGGAAATAGCATCTGAACCTAAACCTGCGTCTATCCCAGAACCAATGCCCAAACCGGAGAGAGAGAATCAGCATGACTACGAATCCGCTTTGGATCTGCAAAAAATCGCGACGCAGATCCTCATCCGACAGAACTACAAGAATTCGCGTACAGCGTACCCGATTTGCGAAGAATACCTACACCGAATACGAGCAATAGCTATTCTCGGAGAGATACCTATTACAAATGTTATAAATAACATTTTTGCACTTTTTTTCAATCCTGACGGGCCGTTGAACCCTACTCATACGGCGATTAAATCTCTGCTCACCGACAGCAACAACATGCTGAAGGACTACCTTATCTCCAATCGTACTACGCACAGAAAATAAAATGGACACATATATCAAATACTCTTTTTTAATCGAGATCGCCCTGATAATCGTCGTCCTCACTTTGCTATACATTGCAGTATATTTCTATCGGAAAAAGCCAGTCAAATCTATCCCTGAAATGGCCGTCAAGGAAATCCCCCCGGTCGAAGACGAAATAATATCGAAACTGGACAGAATTCTGGCGATGATCCCGGTCGATTACGACTCAACGCTGCATTCTTCGGATGATGATATAAAGCATGACAAAAGGATCATCCAGCAGATCACCGGCACCGAAGAAGAGATCACTACGATTTTACCCCAACGAGATTTCAACACACGCGACCTTTTTGAAGAATAAGTCATGGCACGGACGAACTTGGAAAACATCATTCCCATATACAGGATCGGCGACGGCTATGCCATAGCTAAAGATGGCAGCGTAACCGTCGGCTTTATATTGACACTACCCGAATACGACACACTCTCAAAGGCTGATTTCAGAGACGACGGCTCGGGGGACGGAATGCGGTTGTATACGCAATTGGAAGCTGCGATCAAAGATCTTGACGAAGGATACACTTTCCACCAACAGGATATTATCTATTATGCACCGCAGGATCTGCCGCACTACGACAACTACCTCTCGAAAACCGTAAACCGCATGTACAATGGGAAGCGGTGGCTCTCGAACAAATCATACATGTTCATAACCAAACAAAAAAGCATTTCGATACAAAGCGACTATTCGGACGAGGCGATCGACAAAATAGTGAGTGTCATAAAACGCTTCAGAGCTGCGCTCTCTCAATTCTCCCCAAGGCGCATGGACGACAAGGATTGGTTGGAATACCTCCGGGACTTCTTCTCCATGCAGGGACGATGCGCCCTCGACCTCTCGTTTCAAGATCAAAAATTCGGAAACTACAAGATGGCCGGCATCGCAGTTCTCGCAGATCCGCACATCAAATCACTTCGGGATAAAGTGAGAAACAATGCAACCAGCAGTCCCTATGCACAACGGTTTAACGCTCTGGTATCGCCCCTGTGCTGGAGTGTTCCATGCTACAAAATAATAAACAACATCATAAGCCGGGAGGATCCCGTTGCAATAAGAAAGCATCTGAAAACCTTTACCCGAAACATTGCTTTTCTGGGTAAGGCAGCCGCGTCGCACATTGCATCGGCCGAAACGATGGCCGAGATCATAGAAACGGGAGAAAGCCTCCCTGTATATCACCATTTCAATGCCTTCCTGATTTATCCTGAAAATGAAGAAACCGCGATCGAGGATAAATTAGACATCGCACTGGAAAAAATGCAGATCGCCCCGACACGGCTATCACTGGACTTCGAGCATATCTTCATGTCGTCGATCGGCGGATGCTGTTCGGGGCTTGAATTCCCGCTTGACATGTATCCGACTTTTCTCGATGAAGTCACTGTTTTTTCAAATCTCGAAGCCGATTATGCCCAAGCCCGAGACGGTATCGTTCTGAACGATACACATGGGAAACCTGTCGTCGTCGATATCTTCAACGAGACTATGCGAAACTCACAGATCTCTAATCGAAATTTTACAGCTATCGGCCCATCGGGGAGTGGGAAATCGGTGTCCGCAAACAAATTGATCTCGGGCCTTGTCCAAACCGACGAATATTTCAACTTCATTCTCGACGATGGGGAAAGCTATGAAATGCTGCACTATCTCATGGGAGAGAAATCCGGGTATATGCGAATGACGCCTACGGGAGAGGAGTTATCGTTCAACCCGTTTCTGATTCCGTTCGTCGATCCGAAAAACGATTCGGAAAAACTATTGGTTCCGGAACTCGAAATGCTGACAAGCCTGATACTCCTGTTATGGGATCAAAACAATGGACTCGGATTAAAAGACGATCCCGGCAAAACTGCATATATCAAAAAGCTATTGTACGATTTCTACTCTCTCCGCTATGAACAGCGAACAGAGTACGTCAATTTCGATTCCTTCTATAAGTATATCATACAGCAGCACGAGCGAGGGACTTTAAATGACAAATATTTCGATTTCGATTCTTTCGAACTCGTATTGCATCAATACAGCAAAGAAGGAGAATGGTCGCTTTTGTTGAACAGCCAAAACAATTCACTCAACCTCGCTCCCCAGTTGCGCATGTGCATTGTCGAATTGAAAGCTGTATCCAATGTTAAATCAATCTACAAAATTGTACTTTATCTGGTTATGCTCATGGCCAAGAAAGTATTGGCCGAAGCCCCCACGAAATATAAAATCTTCTGGCTCGACGAGGCATGGAAACTCCTCGATGATCCTTACTTCGGAGATTTCATCAAATACCTGTACAAAACGATCAGAAAAGAGGACAGCGGCATCGGGCTGATCGTCCAAGATGTGCCCGACATTATACACTCGGAACACCACGAGGCGATCATCAACAATTCCGACACCATGTTCTTCCTCTCGCACGAAGGCAAGGAGTCTAACCTCGAGAAATATCGATCAGAATTATCACTCACCTCCCGGGATCTGGAGATCATCCTGTCGATGAAGAAATCCGACCACGCGATATGTATCCGGCAAGGCACACATACCACAGAATATATCGTGCAACTTTCCCAGGAAGAACTTGCCCTTTATACGACATCGAAAGAACACAAGGCCACGATAAAGAAATACATCGACCAATATAACGGCAACGTGCAGATGGCCATCAATGCCTTTTGCCATGCCCAAAACAAGTAATGTAAAAATGTTATAAATAACACCTTTGCCTATGAAAAAAATACTCATCATCATTCTGGCCGGCGTGCTACTACACCCACTCCCGACAAAAGCGCAATTCGGGCAGGATGCAGCAGCTCTGATAGGATTCCTCACTCCGTACCTCGGAGCATTGGAAGCCCTGTCCGAAGCGTCGGGAATGGAAATATCCGACCTGAAGAAAATCACCCAGCAATCAATACAGCTCACAAGTTCTCTCGCCAAAGTCTATAACGCCGGGAACAGACTATACCGGGTCTCGTCACGAACTCACGAGATATACATCGAGTATCTCGAAACCATAAAATATATATATGACAACAGCATTTATTTCGAAGACGAAGAGGCCAGCTACCATGTGGCAGTTCTGAATAAGGTCGTCTTCGGCCAAGCGGATCAAGACGGGAAACTGTCCGTAAATAATATCATGGACGGGGCAATGGGTGATCTGAAAGACTTACTCAATAGTATGCAATCCGGCGCACAAACCACACTCACTGAAATGGCGCGATATCTCGATGATGTCCGTAAACAAATGGACGATACATATGGCATCATTTGTAGTTACCACACCTATCTCATATGTTCAGTCAATCGCAAACAACACGAGCTGGGGATGTACGAACTCGATGAATATTTAACAAATCGAAAAAAATGAACCCAATACTCACTTCTGGTCTCGCGAATATAATCAATTCGTTCACCACCCAGTTCGAAACCTACTTCAATTCAAACTTTTTAACGCTCCTCTCCTCAGAAGTAGGCAGTTATTATGGCGTCCTCGGAGCAGGATTAATGTTCTTCCTTATAGTAAACGGAGCATTATTCGCTCTCAGAGAAAAAACCGGAAAAGATTTACAAGCTGAGATAATGAGGTGCGTACATCTATTCCTAATACTCATATTCGGCTATTGCATAATACCTGCGGTTGATTTTTTCGGGGAAACCGCCATTGAATATCTATATCCGAACAGACAAGATGCTATGCAGGTCGCAATTGACAAAAGCGATGGCCTCGGCCGCATTGAAGCAAGCGAGTACGCACTGAGTGAAAATGACATAAGAAATGTTAAACGCGCCCAAGCCCGAGTGTCGAAAAGGAACTATAATGGAGCAAAAATAGACAATGCTTCGGACTTCAACGAGGACAATAAAAAAGAATCTCTCTGGAGTCTGATCAAAGGAGGCTTGGTCAAATTGCTCGCAAATATATGTCTCATCGTCGGAGCATTCTGCAAGCTGATAATTACCTTTTTTGTACTTATCATTAAGGCATTGCTACGAATTACTTTCCCCGTTGCGGTCGCCCTGTCCTTTATATACGGAGCAGAAAAGACCATCGGCGCATGGTGGCAAAGTTACATAACGGTAACGATGATGAGTTTCATCATCGCGGCCATCGAAATATTGCAGAACCTTTTGCTCTTCGATGTCGCCAGCAATTCACTTTCCGTAGCGCAATTGGGAATAGCATTAATGGCATTCGCCTTCGGAGCGGCCTATCTCTGCGCTCCGACGCTGACAGTTCTTTGTGTCGGTGGTTCTGAAGCCGCAGCTCAACTTCCCCAACAAATTACCACTTCGTTCATGACAGTCGGCGCGATGACTTGGGGAATACTCAAGAGTCGTTCGGTAACATCCGGACAATTCTTCAAGGAAACTTATCTGAAACAAAAAAAAGGAGTATCCGGACGATACTTTGAATAAAAGACCATGAAAATCTTTGAACATCTGACACAGCTCGACAACGCTGTCGGCTTCTATCGAAAAGGTATCATCGCGATACTCATAGTCTGCGCAATATTAATGACCGCGATGTATATCCATACTGAAACGAGGATATTACAGGCAACCTCCTCGGCTTACATACTCAATCAGGACGGTGACGTAGCGATCGCAACCCGGATTAGGGCCGCCGAGTTCTGCAAGATCGAGGCAGAAGCACATGTACGGCTCTTCATCATGCTGTTCTTCGACATCGACAAATACACCTATGAGCAACGCATAAGCAGCACCTATGCCCTTGGAAACTCGTCAATATACGCACTCAAACAGCGGTTCGACAAGGACAACTGGTTTACGAACATGCGCCAATACAACATTTCCCAAAGCGTGCAGATAACCGACTTGAAGTGTGTCGCAGAGAATCCGCTGGCGGTAGACGCCATATTCACGGTAACGATCACCTCGGAAGTACATAGTAAACCGCAGATTTACGAAGTCTCCATCACATTCTATCTCGAGGAAACAAAAGAAAGAACCAGGGAGAATCCGCATGCACTCGCCATCACGAAAATCGACTTCAAAAACTTTAATTTAAAACAATAGCATTATGAAACGGAAAATCATTGTTTTACTGCCAATTTTACTTTTCATCCCAATCTTTCTGTGGGCTGCCGGCGGACAGGACATAGCAGCCACGACAAAGCTAAAGGGTGTAATCAAAAATGGCGTACAAATCGTGGCTGGCTTGATCGCCCTTATCGCTGTAATCAAAATAGGGTTGAGTACGGCCACAAAAAGTATTATGTCCGGTCAAGAGTTATCCCAGAAAGAAACGAAAGATGTTATAACAAAGCTGGGATATCTCATTATCGGCCTTTCAGTAATGTTGTTTGCCTCTTCGATTGCAGATTTCATCACGCAAAAACTCTAAAATGCCCCAGAGACCACGATACAGATGCAGACTTTGCGTTTATCCCCCCCGTATTTAAACTTCCGCTGGGGATATTTCTCCTTGTGCTTGCAGTACTGGTCACAAGCGTTCTTGGTGCAGCGGCCTCCTCGATGTGGAGGCTCTTCATCATTATCGACATATTATTCGTGATCGTGATCTACACCATAAACACTTTCTTTGCCGGAAATTTCGGCTGGAGTAAAAAGCGACCGCGACATGCTCATGTTAAAACAGGACAATACATTGCCCGGGTCAATTACGCACTAAAATTACGACAGGATGGACAGCAGCAGAACAGATAAATTCAAAAAATGGTACGATCGTAATAAGCAAAAAATAATCTTACTATTAGGTATGGCCGTTGTGCTTATACTGATATTCGGACTTATAATCCGAGGAGTACTATCAATACAGTCGAACACCAGTACAGATGAGAGGGTGGCATCTGAAGATATTGCATTTGACATTGTGGCTGAAACACCCCGGACACAAGGGGGTACCGATGAAAAACTCTATCAGGAAAGACTCGCAAATAGCCAGAGCAAGACAGTGCCTGAAGATGTAAAAATATCTTTCGATGCCATATTTGTTCCTGAAACGCCAAAGGGAGAAACACATTCCCCTGTTGCGCATAGTTCACAAGTTCCCGGCACAACGACGAGTTACACTCCGGCCGCAGAACGAAACGCCATGGAGAAAACTGCCATTCAGCAGGAACTCGATGCGATCTACAATTCACAGTCGCAGAATCAACCCAATACCACGGCCACAGACGAGTCCCAGACCGAGCCATCGCGTCCGCTGACAAAAGATGAAATCCTTGCCCAACAAAAGAAACTAATGGAAGAAGGATTCAACCTTTCGGATCTGCAAGATCCAATGAACACGAATTCCGATGCAGCAGTCTCCATTGCATCACCCAGTGAGATTCCGGCCTTCATACACGGGCCGCAAACCGTAATGGTCGGCAATAGGCTGGCACTGCGTATCGACACATCGGTAATTCTTTCAAACGGACAGGTCATTCCCCGAAATTCCATAATATATGCACAGATCGCACTAAACAATAATCGGGTACAGGTCACTGTCGAATCCATAAAATTCGGCACTGCAATATATTCTCTGGAGCTTTCCGGATACTCTGAAGACGGCAGTCCGGGACTGCCAGTCCAAAATGACCAGAACCAGAAGATCGTAGGCGATGCCACAAGTTCGGCCGCAGCGTCGGCGATCGACCGGAAGATCTCAACAGTGACCGGCGGACTGGTCGGCTCCGTCGTCCGAGACATTTCAAATGCGGGGCGCTCACGCAAAGAAACATATGTATCATTCTTCGACAACCAAAAGGTCTTTCTCCGGCCCGGCCTGCCGAAATAAAAATGTTATAAATAACACTTTTAAGTAATGAAAAATTATATTTTCGCCATCGTATTCGTTTGTTTGACCACATCGGGGTATGGAGCAAAACCTGAACAAATACCTCTCCAGCAAAACAAAGTCTGCCAGATCATCTTCCCGGATAAGATCGCCAAGATCCGCGGGGGATTCAATCCCAATTACTTTGCCCTCGACAAGTATGACAATATCCTCTATATCCAATGCCTGACAGACTTTCCGAGTACCAACCTATCCATCATTACAGAGGATACGAGCTGCTACATGCTCGACCTGTGTTATACGGAAAAGAGCGAGAAGAATGCCTACATCATCGACATTGCCGACAGGATCTACGTCAACGAGCAGAAGCCATTGGAGCCAGGGCAGGAGTCTTCGCCCTCTTTGCGTTCACAACCAGCAGAAGATAAAACGCCGACTCAAGCCGCAGTGCTACCAGAAACGGGAGAATATGAATCAATTTTGAAGCAACGGGATTTCATCGTGGCTCAAAATGGAGTTGCGGACAAGGCAATGGAAGTATTCCTGAAGGGTATATACACCAGAGATAATTACGTATATTTCAAATTGGATATCACCAATAACAGCGAGCTGCCGTACACCTACAACTACTGCGGCTTCGCAGTTATCACCAAAAAGAAGGGCAAAATGACCTCCTTTGACCGGACAGATTTGACGCCGGCAGGCAGTTACGTCCCGGCACACACCATCGAGTACAAAAAGACGATGACCGTAGTCTATAAATTCGACAAATTCAATTTCTCCAACGACAGGGTTTTGCTGATTGAAATGGTCGAAGACAACGGGGAACGGGGATTGTTCTTCAGGGTGACATCATCCACATTCCTGAAGGCGCGAAAAATATAAGAAGAGGGGCGGTTTCGCCCCTCCCCATTTTTTACCTGCACTCAAACGTAAAAATGTTATAAATAACATTAATTGTGGATTATCGTTTACCGGAAAGTACAGTACAGGTTGGTCAGTTGCCATAATTATCTATATTATCTCACATTTCAATTTTGAAATACCGCATCACCGCCCGAAAGTTATCCTGAGCCGTGCGGCAGGTATCCAGCAGGTATTCGTGGGCTCGATCCCACTCGTGCAGCCCCCGGTAGTAAAACAGCTTGAGATCCTCGTCGATGATGAAGGGCACGACGCGGTTGGCAAGGCACTCCTTGAACATGATAAGCCGCCCCACGCGGCCGTTGCCATCCTGGAAGGGGTGAATGCACTCAAAAGCATGGTGGAACGCCACGATGTCTTCAAGAGTTTTATTCGTAAGGGCATTGTAGTGAGAAAGCAGCGCCTTCATTTGCGCTGCGACCTGCTCGGGCGGCGTGGTTTCCTGTCCCCCGACCTCATTGGGAAGTTTCTTATACTCCCCGACGCGGAACCACGTGCGGCGACTGTCGGAGGTACCCGCCTTGAGAATGCGGTGCAACTCCTTGACGAATGTTTCGGTCAGGCGTCCGGAAGCAGCCTTGTCGATTACCAGGTCAATGCAGCGGAAGTGGTTCGAAGTCTCGATCACATCATCAACGTTGACCGCCTGATCCGTAACGCCCAGCGTATTGGTCTCGAAAATATGACGAGTCTGCTCCTGCGTGAGCCGGCTGCCCTCGATATGGTTGGAGTTGTAGGTCAACTCGATCTGAACACGGTGGTAGATGCCGCCCCGGAGCTGCATGTCCTTCTGCTCTTTCAGGATGTTGAGCAGCGGATTGTCGCTGTGGGGTTTCTCCTTGCCGCGCCGCGGGCGCACGGCATCCTCCGGGATATTCCACGTCTTGCCCGTTAAGAAGGCCCCCTTAATCTTACCTACGGCGCACCAGTTGCGCACCGTACGCTCCGACACGACCCATCTTCGGGCGATCTCACTGACCGAAAAATAATTCATATGATTTCATTTCTGCCGTTATCGGCAAATACCTTACACCTCCAACGACAAAGATAGCATTTTTTTTGCCGATAAAGCAAATGCCCCGGGCTTGGACAGGGGTTACAACCGTGCAGGTTTCATCAGGAATCATCAACGGGTAGCAAGCCCGAACATAACCTAAGGCACTGGACATAGGCGCTTCTGTCTCGATAAGGTCTCAACTGACAAAACAACCAACAGGCTGCTTACACTTTTTATTTCCCCAAAACATGCAGATCGCAAAATTATATGGCAGATACAGCAGATTAGGATTTTTGACTATATTTTCACAACAAAAAAGCACATAAACAATTAAAGTACAATATGTTATAAAATAAAAATGCAGAATTGGTAACACAGACCGTTTTTATCGCAAGATAGATATTGGACAAATTACAGATAATTAACACTTTGCATAACTGAAGCGCAAAAATGGTAACACTGATGAGAGCAAAACTCAAAAAATACACATAAAAATATGTATATCAGTAAATTGCAAATATAATATGCAAAAATGGTAACACACAAACACCCCCAAATATCTTATGTTATTTCAAAAATATCAGCATGTTGCAATACAAAAAACGCAAAAATGGTAACACAGACCATAAAAAAGAGGGGAATTTGCCCCCGAATCAAAATTTCAAGCGCAAAAATGGTAACACACATTAAGAACAATTTTTGCCATAATAGCCGGTAGGCACAAAAAACTGTAACTGCAACACTCTTTTCCCTATTGCGAATAAACAAAATTCCTTTTCCCCTCGCGCGTACGCGTTACGCGCGCATACGCGTAAGATTTTGAGTTCATTTTGAGTTCTATTTTGTATAAAAGAAGAAAAATATATAAATATATTTTTCTGATTATATATAAGGTATACAAGCGCAAAAATGGTAACACAGAGCTACAAAATTGGTAACACTGAAAGGGGGTTCGCGCGCAAAAATGGTAACACTGAATTTGAAAAAACGCAAAAATGGTAACACTGAACTGCCCCAACTTACATTTTAGCATCCCGCAGGAGGATATCTTAAACGACAACAGCTCTGAAGCAATGCTCCAGAGCTGTCAGCATATGAGCGGACTGCCATTACGCCGCAAACCGCTGCGGCACGATGTTCAACTCGTAAAGTTTCGCCACCAGAGCTTCGCAGAGAACCCGCGCCATGTTCACTTCGACGGCGTTGCCGATAAATTTTTTCTGCTCTTCCTGCGTGCCGATCAGTACGTAGTTCTCCGGGAAGCCCATGATCCGCATCAGCTCCGGGATACGAAGCATCCGCATCCGGATGTCCACCAGTCCGTACAGCGCCATGAACTCCTTTATCTGCACCAGCATCGGCGTATCTTCCGGGTAAATCTCGTAAACCAACGTTTCGTCCTCCAGCCTGATGAACGAGGGCAGCGCCTCGCCG
Source organism: Alistipes sp. HGB5 (assembly GCF_000183485.2). Taxonomy (NCBI): domain Bacteria; kingdom Pseudomonadati; phylum Bacteroidota; class Bacteroidia; order Bacteroidales; family Rikenellaceae; genus Alistipes; species Alistipes sp. HGB5. The sequence goes on from NZ_AENZ01000025.1 coordinate 76,813, forward strand.
TCCGCTTCGGCCGTCACCAGCCGCGGCGGCCGCTTGTCCATGCGGGCGATCAGCGTGAAACACGGCCGATCGGTAGCGGCACCCGCCGAGGCGAACTGCGGGTTCATCAGGTATTGCCATTTGCGGTTGGCAGTCACGGTCTGGGCCGGAGCATCTAGCGAACTGCCGACGTTGCTGAAGTTGGTGTTCATGATCCACGGCGTGACGAGCCGCTGCTTCGGGTTCGTCATGACGGCCGGAGCCGGGCCGTCCGTTCCTGACGTCTGGCCGCCGCCGGAATAGTAGTTGGCGAAGAACGGACGCACCAGTTGAAAACGGTCTTTCGTCGTAACCGTCGGTGACGGCCGCTCGATCGACGAGTTGAACCCGTTGCCGTAGTAGGCCGAGACGAAGGCGTGGTGATCGCGGCAGGTGATCGCGCCCGCGGGCGCATCGACGGCAGTGCATTTCCCCTCCGGAGATCCGCCGAAGTGCTTGCAGAGGTAGTACACCTTTGCCACACCGAGACGGTTCTGCGTCGCCACGGTCGGGCACGGTTCGTCGATGCCGGGTGCAACATACTTCCCGGACTGGTTCATCGAGTTGTATTTGACGAGGAACGCTTCGCGCCCGCCGGCGAGGAACTTCACCAGCCCCGCGTGGATGCGGGCAAGCGATGCCTCGACCAGCGGCCGCTTCCGGTCGAAGATCGACTCGCCCTCGTCCTCAAGGTCGAGGACTTCCCGCACTGGCCGCCACTTGCGAAGCTGCTGACCGAACAGGTCGCTCTGTGCCGGGTTCTTGGTGTGAGTCGGTTCCGGGAAGACGATCGGAAGGCCGCGGCGGGCGAAGATCCCGAAGAACCGCCGGCGGGAAGTGTACGCCCCGAAGTCGGCGGCGTTCAGGATGCGGGGGCCGAAGTCGTACCCGTAGCCTCGCACGTTGTCGATCCATTTCCGGTACAGTCGCCCGGCATCCCTGCTGACGGGCTTGCCCCGCTCGTCCAGATCGCCCCACGACATGAACTCCTCGACGTTCTCGATTTGGATGTAGTCGGGGTTCAGCGCCTCGATGTAGCGGAACAGGTGTTCGGCCAGCGTGCGGCTGTCGGCGTCGCGCGGAAGGCCGCCTTTGGCCCGCGAGAAGTTCGTACACTCCAGCGAGGCCCAGAGGACGACGAAGGCATCCGGATACTGGCGGCGCATCCGGGCCGCATGGGCCGCGAGCGGCCCCAACTCCAGCGTACGGATGTCCTCCGTGTAGTGCAGCGCATCGGGGTGGTTGGCAGCGTGCGACGCGATGGCGTTGGCGTCGTGGTTCACGCAGGCGATCACCTTGGCGCAAGGATCTCCGCCGTGCCGCGCAAGGTGTACCCCGGTCGAGGTGCCGCCCGCACCGCAGAACAGGTCGATGTACAAAAGTCGGATTTTATCGTTTGAATTCATTGGGATAGCTTTTTTAAACAGGTGAAATCGGCAGCCCGGCCGTGCAGGCCGGGCTGCCGTGTTGAATAGTGAAGGGAAGAAAAACAAAAATCGTTACCGTCCGGACTCCTTGATTTCGATTTCATAGTTGACAAACTCCCCGATCCGGCTATGGCCATACATGAGTTCCAGAAAATGCTCCACACTTTCAAAGGTGACTTTAATTCCATGCATGTCGCAATAATAACGGCCCTGCGTACTCTCATACAATTTCCATCGGGCAAAATTCCAATCTTCGATCGTATACCAAAATCCGTCGTGTGTTATAACAATCGTTCGCATAGTAAAAAATAGCGGCTGACCTGTACGCCGCAAGGTGTCAGTAGTTGATGATTTCGCCATTGCCGATCGTGATTTCCCGAAGGACGCAATCGACGGTGATCCGCCGCCCGTCGATGTCGATCTGCCAGCCTTCGCAGAGGTTCCGAGCCCAGACCAGACGGGTCGTATCCATTTGCAGGCCGTAGTAGATCCGGCGGCCTTCGCGGAAGGTGAAGTTATGCCGCCGGATCTTCGTCGTGATGGTCTTAACGATGTCCATACCGGTAGTTTTGTGCGACGTAGCGCAAGGTGAAACTCTTGACCGCCTTATACCACGACTGCGGCGTCTCGATCGAGCGGTTCATATACTCCTTACAGCTATACTTGCCGTTGGCCGAAAGCGCCATGTACTCCCCGAGCTCACCCGTGATCCGCGTCCGGAACAGGTAGAACCACTCCCATTCGCAACACAGGGCGAGCTTGTCGGCATAGCACAACCGCGAGGGCCGAGCGCCGTCCCGTCGGGAGTGGAACCGGAAATGATGCCGCGTGAACTCTTCCCAGCGTCGGCCGAAGATCCGCATGATCCGAGCCCCCAGCTCGACATGCGTTTCGCCTTCCGGGCCGTCCATGTTCGGCTTGCCCAGATAGCCCCAGTCATGGACGATAAACGCAACCCAGAGCCGGGGATCAGCCGGGAATCCGTACAACCGCCACCAAGCGATGAAGACCAGAAAAGGATGGATAAAGATGTTATGTGCTCCGAACAGGAGGCTTTTCGTACCTACTTTCATAATTTGCAGAATTTAATTACAACGACATGACGGCCGCCAGTTGGGCCTGACGGTATTTCGGGAAGATCCAGCCGGCGACCTTGCGGCCCTGATAAGTCAGACTGGAGTTGCGCTTGGCCTTGATACGCTCCAGAACCAACACATCGGAAGGTTCGTCGGTAAAGATGGCCAGGGCCTTCGCTGAATAGTCTACGACAAGAGCCCCGCGATGCAAACGCCGCTGGGCGATAGCTGCTTCCTCGCGGCGCTGCTTCTCGGCGGCCGCCGCACGGGCAATGACCTCTTCGACCTGTTCGGCCGCCAAGAAGGTCGGGTAAGCGAGATCCGCGAAGAATCCGCTGGCCGACTCGTGTTCATCGAAGATGAAATGCGTGCGGAAGTTCCGGAGCGACTTGAGCCCGATCAGCGTGTAGGTATAGCCGGCATGCTCGTCGAACATGATTTCGGTGACGATGCACTTCTCACAAAGAGAGTCCCCAAGCATGAAGCGTTCGACCACCTGGTGCAATGTCACGACCTGTCTGGACGTGTCGTAAACGATGCCTTTCGTTAATAATGCTACCTGTGCCATAATCGTTTGATTTAGGGAGCGGGACGTCGCCCGCTCCGGTTTTCGAATCGTAAAATAATCTCTGCCTTACCTACGCAAAACTCATTTTGTTGAATAAATTACGGGCTATCGAATCGGCTGAAACCCAGCACAACCCGCGAGTAGCCTCAAATAATTCGACACTGGCACACATTTCGCCAGGACTAAAAAGCTCTTCGCGCCGTACGTTTCTACCGTCGGCCAGATCCGGAGCGATCTCTACCGCTTTGCAACACAGATCGGCACGTACACGATCGCTCATATCTCGGCGAATCAGCACAAACTTTGCACCGCCAAAAATTCGGGTGAATTCCGTTGGACGGTAATCGTAATAATCGGTCATAGCATCGCATTGACTCGAATCATAGGCGTATTTATTAGCGATCGCCTCGACCTCTTCAACCTTTGGCCCGTCTTCATATGATACTGTTATCTCATCACCTCCGGAAAAAGATTTATAACGAACCGAGAATGTAATTTGCGGAAATACGGCCCGCAATTCGCGGCGCAGATTCTCCGCGGCACTCTTCGGGTACGGTTTCAGGTCAGGATACCGGGCAATCATTTGTTTTGCTGCATTGTTAGAATCGTTTTTCATAGCTGTAATTTTTTAAGAATTTGAATTATGCGGCATATTACCAGGATATTATACCATATCTTTTTTTCAGCAACCTACGGGCTGCTTGTGTTCCTTCGTTATCCGGGTGTCCTCTGGCCACACTCAAGAGGGCTTCCAATTTCGTTTCATGCGGCGGGATTATCTCGCCCGATTTCACCAAATTGTTATATTCGTCTATGGCGGCTTTGCGTAGCTTGCTGTATTCAATAATTGCAGCCTCCGCCTCTTTCTCGAATCTTTTTTGCCCCCGAGCCGTTAAGCGCATGTTTCGCCATTTGTCATCCATGTACCCACTTATCGGAGACCTCAGCCCTCGTTGCCCTAAATAATCATCCAGTGATATTTCCATAGCATTAAAATTTTAAATGTTTGTATTTGCGCTCCGCTGGGGCTTCGCTCCCCGCCATCCGCCGACCACATCGAGCGGAGCTGGTTAATACGTCAAAGAACTTGTTGTCGAAAACTCGCTAACATCCTCGTCACGCCCTTTATCCTTTCTATCGAACTATCATTTTCTCGAAGGTTTGCCGGGCTGTGATTTCCCTGCCGACGGATGTTTTCAAGATTTCAAAGAACGAGGGTCATCCCCTTACACGTTGCCTTCAGAGCCTTTCTGATACTCGTATGGGACGCTGACATTTTGTAATGAACATGGAGCGGCCGCCCGCTCCTCTGGAATGGGCATAGGCGGCCGCTCTCTACCGCTGAACCGGCGCAAGGGTTCCGGGAAATATTTTTGAAAAAATTTCTTCAGAGTGCCCCGGCCTGCCGGGGTAAATTTTTTCATCATAAACACAGCTCCCGAAGGGACGCCTAAGAAAATATTTCACGGGTTCATTGCCCGGCAAAATGCAGGGTCACTACTTTGTATCAGAATGGCCTGAAGGCAACGTGTAAGGGGTGACCCTTCAGGTCGCAGAAAGCTTGAATTCTGACAGAGGCCGGGTAAAACCGCAGCCCGGTCAGACCCAGAGAGAAAATACCGCTCTCCCTCGCAACGCGAGGGGTGCACTGCCGCGACGTGGAGAAAAGCGCGACTTGCAATGCCCTGCAAGTCGTGCTTTTTAGGAGCGATCAAGGCGCCGGCGAACGCCGGCGCCGAAAGAAAGCCCGCGACAAAAGGGGCCGAAGCCCCTATGCCCCATTCTCGGCCGGAGCCGTATCGAAAAGCCTCATGCACAGCTCTTCTTCGAAGAAGCGAACGACCTGCTGCACGTCGCTCAATACCGAGAAGATAAAGACCGGTTTCTCGCGCAGCTCCCTCAGCCAAGCCTTCAGGTAAGCTACGTTCTCGGCCCGAATGCCGCTCGACACGCCCAGGCCGAGGCCAACCAGGGCCGCCGAGAACTCTGCGACCAACTCCTCGCGGCCGTAAGCCGCCGTCGACGGCTCGCCCAAATGGCGGTCGAGACGGCCCGCCGAGCCGGTCGAGTGGGCCATTTCGTGCAGCATGGTCGAGTAGAAGGCTTCCAGGTCGTGAAACTGCTCCTGGCGCGGCAGGACGATCCTATCGTCACAGGGAGAGTAGAAGGCTGCATCTCCCGACTTCTGGAGGATCGGGCAGACCCACGACTGCGCGGCAAGCAGCCGCTCAAGTACGGGGTGCACGCTCCCCGACGGACGTGGCGTCATCGACTGACGCTCCAGGAGCTTCTGCCACTGTTCCGGGAAGCGCTCCTCGAAATCCGTCTGATCGAGGTTCAGAACCGGATAATAGCGTAAACTGAAGCGCAGTACATACTCGGCGCGGGCGCTTTCGGGCAAGGCGTTGTATTCCTCGACCGTAAGATACCGGCGCTGACCGTCGGTCGGATTATTCGCCTGGTAAAAAGGTTTCCAGAATACCACCGGGAACTGTTTGGAGCCCTTCCTGACCGTCAGGCCGCGTTCTTTGGCCTGACGAAAGGTCAGGAATACCGGAGTCCGGTAACCCTTGACTTCCGTAAGCATGAGCAGCGTCAGAAGGTTCGTGCCGGCATACCTCTTACCCGTGATGTTGCAGGGAAGGAGACCCTGGCCGTAGAACCACGGCTTTTGCCACGTTTGAGTCATGGATTCGATTTTCAAGACCAGCAGTTCGGCGAAGTGCGCCGAGACCTTTTCGAGAACTTGGGAATGTCCCATTGATTTGTTGCAGACTTTATCCTCCTGCGCCGGAGTTTTACACTGCCGAAACACTCGGAACAGCGATGCGGCGATCAGCCGGTCGCGGAGACTGCACCATAGGCAAGGACACGCAAGGAAATATTTACCGACGGCGCAGCCGGAGGGCGCTGCGCGCGGATCAATATTTCCGCAGCGTGCACGCGGGCGGCCGAGGCATCATGCCGAGGCCGATCCTTGCCGCTGTCGACGTGACTTCGGCTAACTTTGCGTCGTGTTGTGAGTGAGGCGACCGCTCTCCCCCGGACGACGAGCGAGCTTGCCGAGCGACGGCGGACGCGAGCGAGCCCCGGCGGCATCCTCGCCGGGCAACGCGAGTTCAGGGGGCTGCGGCCGGGTCGCCCTGACGGCAGGCGAAGGCTGCCGGGCGGCCGGCTGCCATAGCGGCGTAGGGACTCTTTGTGATTCATCACAAAGAATAAGACACGAACAAAAAAAGTGGGGAAAATTCCCCACCTCGATCAGTCGATGATAATAATGTCCCCGCCAATACCGAGCTCCTGAAGCTCGCAAACCAGTTTACCGAGATCCTTGGCTGCCTGTTTATCCGGATCGGATTCAGGTGTATTCTTCCAGACCTCGATGTCTGCATCATAGTTGTCGGTGCGCTCGACCAATTCGTCGATTTTATCGACAAGTTCTGTAAAGCAAACATCTTCGACACGGGTTTTGGCATGCCCCATGTCGTCCTGCAGCTCGACCTCGAAATAGTCGGAGCCCGGATTATACAGCACGGCGACATATCCTGTATGCTTGAAACCTTGCACCCGGAAACGCAACCCCTCCA
>NZ_AENZ01000024.1:0-1310 GCF_000183485.2 Alistipes sp. HGB5
CGGTGAGTTGTGTTACTTATCCGTTACCTGCCCGAAATGCTTTTGTTTGCATTAAGGCGTTTGTTTTCAGTTTGTTGCATCGGATTTCCGCATAACAAATAACTTGACTTAACGTTTAACCCATCCACAAAGTTCAAGTTATTATGCAACGCAGCACTTTCAAAGTCCTTTTCTATGTAAAAAGGCAGTCGGAAAAACACGGTCAGGTTCCCGTTATGGGCCGTATCACCATCAATGGCACGATGTCGCAGTTCAGCAGCAAACTCTCCGTTCGTTCCAGCCTTTGGGATGCCAAAGCCAACAAAGCCTCCGGCAGAAGTCTTGAAGCCCAGCGTCTCAATGAAAAGTTGGAGAACATCAAGACCAATATCGGCAAGCAGTACCAACGTCTCTGCGACCGTGATTCGTATGTCACGGCCGAAAAGGTTCGCAACGCCTTCCTCGGTATGGGCGATGACTGCCGCCTGCTGCTGCAGACCTTCGACGAATACCTTGCAGGGTTCCTCAAACGTGTGGGCAAAGACCGCGCCTATTCGAGCTATGACAATTACCGCAAACGCCGTAACCGCCTTGCCTCTTTCCTCGAATACGAATACCACGTCAAGGATATTGCGTTCAAAGAGCTGAAGCGGGAGTTCGTGGAAAAGTTCGTCGTCTACCTCTCCACGGTAAAGGGTCTTGCTTCCGGGACGATCCATTCTACACTCAAGAAGCTGAAGCTGATGACCTACACGGCGTATAAGAACGGCTGGATTGCCGCCGATCCTTTCGCAGGGTTCTATGTCAAAGCGGAATACGCTGAACGACGTTATCTATCCGCTTCGGAATTGCAGGCCGTGATGGATGTCAGGCTCCCCAACTACCGAACGGGCATCAACCGTGACGCCTTCGTCTTCTGCGCCTTTACGGGTTTGAGCCATGCGGACGTAGTGAAACTCACCCACGCGGACATCCATACGGACGATAACGGAGAGCGGTGGATTATCGACAAACGGCAAAAGACAGGTACGCAGTTCCGTGTTAAGCTCCTTCCCGCCGCTGAAATGCTCTACAAGCGTTATAAGGATACATATCGCACAAGCGAGAAGGTTTTTCCGCTTAAAGGCACTTATAAAACACTGAACATGTCGTTACGTCATGTTGCCAGACATGCCGGTCTGTCGTTCAACCCGACGATCCACATGGCGCGGCATACCTTTGCCACAACGGTCACGCTTACGCAGGGTGTACCTCTAGAAACGGTCTGCAAGATGCTGGGACATAAACGGATCACCACGACCCAAATCTATGCCAAAATCACCAATGACAAG
>NZ_AENZ01000023.1:0-61565 GCF_000183485.2 Alistipes sp. HGB5
AACAGATAAGATTAGTTGCCCCTACTGATATGAGCGTGCTGATATTCGGAGAGAACGGCACGGGCAAGGAGCATATCGCCCACCATCTGCATGATAAGAGCAAAAGGGCAGGGAAACCGTTTGTGCCTGTGGACTGCGGTTCACTCTCCAAAGACCTTGCGCCCTCGGCATTCTTCGGACATGTCAAAGGCGCGTTTACGGGTGCGGACAGCACAAAGAAAGGATACTTCAATGAGGCAGAGGGTGGCACATTGTTCTTGGATGAGGTAGGCAATCTCGCATTGGAAACCCAGCAGATGTTACTCCGTGCCATACAGGAACGGAGATACCGCCCTATAGGTGACAAGACGGACAAGAGCTTCAATGTCCGCATCATCGCCGCCACCAACGAGGATCTGGAGAAAGCGGTCATTGAAAAACGTTTCCGACAGGATTTGCTGTACCGTTTGCACGACTTCGAGATAACTGTTCCGCCCTTGCGTGACTGTCAGGAGGACATCATGCCGTTGGCGGAGTTCTTCCGTGAGATTGCCAACAATGAATTGGAATGTAGCGTGACTGGGTTCGATGCGGAAGCCCGTAAGACATTGCTGACCCATCCGTGGCCGGGTAATGTCCGTGAGCTTCGGCAGAAGATAATGGGCGCGGTGTTGCAGGCACAGACGGGAGTTGTCATGAAAGAGCATCTGGAACTTGCCGTAACGAAACCGACCTCACCTGTCAGCTTCGCCTTGCGAAACGATGCGGAGGACAAGGAACGCATCTTACGCGCGTTGAAGCAGGCAAACGGAAACCGCAAGGTTGCCGCCGAATTGCTCGGAATCGGACGTACAACGCTGTATAGCAAGTTGGAAGAGTATGGATTAAAGTATAAATTTCAGCAATCATAGCCCGCAACTTGCCGAAAATAGAAGTAACGGTTAAACCGGATTATTCAGCGAAGATAAAAAACGTCCTGTGATAAAAATCATGGGACATTTTGATGTGTATCCGATTTTTATTGCTACTTTTGTACCAAGACGAGAGACATTGACAGCAACTCACAGCAGAACGTAGAAATAGACAGGGTTGCCAAATCATTACCTCATTTTTACCTTATCCTCAGAACTGCTTGCTAATAAAGTGGTTATAAAAATCTTCCAGAATTACGAAAAAAAACGGACATATGTCCGTTTTTTGCATCTTTTACCCCAAATAGCGTTCCGCCACGCCGATCAGGAACCCGAACAGCAGGCCGTTGAACACCACGACCGGGATCGCCTTGCGGTCCTTGCCCGAAAAGGTGAACAGCACCGGAATCATCAGCATCAGCGTGACGGCCATGCCGTCGGCCCACCACGGCAGGTAGGGCAGGTCGCTGTAGAAGACGATGACCGCGGCGAAGAAGTAGATGAAGAACGCCGAGAAACACGACCGTGCCGACAAATTCTGGAAAATCATCGGAATCACGTCGAGCGCTCCGGCCACGGCGCCTACCGCCAGCGAAAGGGTGAAGTGGTCCATATCCCGGAGTTTATTTCGATGCCCGTTTGCGGTCCACCTCGTGCAGCAGAATCTTGCGCAGACGCATCGAATGGGGCGTTACTTCGACGTATTCGTCGGCCTGAATGTATTCGAGCGCCTCTTCGAGCGAGAAGATCTTGGGCGGGGCGATCGAGGTCTTCTCGTCCGAACCCGACGCGCGCATGTTGGTCAGCTGCTTGGCTTTGGTGACGTTTACCGTGATGTCGTTCTGGCGCGTGTGTTCGCCGATCACCTGACCTTCGTACACCTGCTCCATCGGGCTGATGAAGAAGCGTCCGCGGTCCTGCAGCTTGTCGATCGAGTAGGCGTAGGCCGTGCCGGTCTCGCCCGAAATGATCGAGCCGTTGACGCGCATCTCGATATCGCCGACCCACGGTTCGAAGCCTTTCAGCCGGTGGGTCATGATGGCTTCGCCGGCCGTCGCCGTCAGCATGTTCGACCGCAGGCCGATGATGCCGCGCGAGGGGATGCTGAATTCCAGCCGCGTGCGGTCGCCGTTCGACGCCATGTTCGTCAGCGTGCCTTTGCGTTTGGTCGCCAGTTCGATGACCGTTCCCGAATACTCTTCGGGGCAGTCCACGGTCAGCTCCTCGATCGGTTCGCATTTTTTGCCGTCGATCTCCTTGACGATTACGCGGGGCTGGCCCACCTGCAGTTCGTAACCCTCGCGGCGCATGGTTTCGATCAGCACCGATAGGTGCAGCACGCCGCGGCCGAAGACGTTGAAACTGTCGGCCGAGGGGCCGGGAGTCACGCGCAGGGCGAGGTTCTTCTCCAGTTCGCGGTCGAGACGATCCTTGATGTGGCGCGAGGTGACGTATTTGCCGTCCTTGCCGAAGAAGGGAGAGTTGTTGATCGTGAAGAGCATCGACATCGTCGGTTCGTCGATGGCGATGGGGGGCAGCGGTTCGGGATTCTCGTAGTCGCAGATAGTGTCGCCGATCTCGAATCCCTCGATGCCCATCAGGGCGCAGATTTCGCCGCAGGGAACTTCGTCCGCCTTCTTCTTGCCGAGACCTTCGAAGACCATCAGGTCCTTGATCTTGGTCTTCTGCATCGTCACGCCGTCGCGCTTGGCCAGCGTGACGTTCTGGCCCGCCTTGAGCGAGCCGCGCGTCACCTTGCCCACGGCGATACGGCCCGTGTAGGAGGAGTATTCGAGCGACGTGATGAGCATCTGGGGCGTTCCCTCGACGATCTTCGGTTCGGGAATCTCGTCGATGATGGCGTCGAGCAGCGGAACGATCGAGTCGGTCGGCTCGTTCCACCTGTGCGACATCCAGCCCTGCTTGGCCGAGCCGTAGATGGTCTTGTAGTCGAGCTGCTCCTCGGTGGCGTCGAGCGAAAACATAAGGTCGAAAACCTGTTCGTTCACCACTTCGGGGCGGCAGTTGGGCTTATCGACCTTGTTCACGACGACGATGGGTTTCTTGCCCAGCGCCAGCGCTTTCTGCAATACGAAGCGCGTCTGGGGCATGGTGCCTTCGAACGCATCGACCAGCAGCAGCACGCCGTCGCACATGTTCAGGACGCGCTCCACCTCGCCGCCGAAGTCGGCGTGGCCCGGAGTGTCGATGATGTTGATCTTATAATCCTTGTAAATTACCGAGACGTTTTTCGAGAGAATCGTGATTCCGCGTTCACGCTCAAGGTCGTTGTTGTCGAGGATCAGCTCTCCGGATTGTTTGGCGTTGTCGCGCAGAATGTTGCCGGCGAGGATCATTTTATCGACGAGCGTGGTCTTGCCGTGGTCCACGTGTGCAATAATTGCGATATTGCGTAGTTTTTGCATGTGAATAGATTTTGTGGTGCAAAGGTAACAATTTCTCCGGAAAATGTACTAAATTTGTTGGCTTCTTAAAAAAGTTAAAGATCATGAAACCCACCTTCAACGTTCGGGAACAAAGCGAGATTTACATCGGTCCCACGGCCGACATCCTCTCCGGGGTGCTGCCTGAGGGGCGCGTGATCGTCGTTTCCGACGCTACGATCGACCGCCTTTACCATCCGCTGCTGGCGCCGTACGACACGGTGCTCATCGGTGCGGGCGAAAGCATAAAGACCCTGCAGACCGTGGAATCCATCTACCGGCGTTTTATCGAGCTGGGCGCGGACCGCTCCACGTTCGTGCTCGCCGTCGGAGGCGGCATCGTGACCGACGTGGCGGGTTTCGCCGCGGCGACTTACATGCGCGGACTGTCGTTCGGATTCGTCTCGACCACCTTGCTGGGGCAGGTGGACGCCAGTGTGGGCGGCAAGAACGGCGTGAATGTGGACGGGTACAAGAATATGGCCGGAACCTTCAAACAGCCGCGCTTCGTGATCTGCGATCCCGAAATGCTGCGCACGCTCTCCGACCGGGAGTTCCGCACGGGGCTTGCCGAGGTCGTCAAGGCGGCCGTCATCGCCGACGCCGATCTTTTCACCCGGATCGAAAACGTCTCTTTCGAGGCCCTGCGCGCCGATACCGACCTGCTTACGGACGCTATTTCCGCCGCGGTCCGCGTCAAGGCCGATATTGTCGAACGCGACGAGCACGAGACGGGCGACCGCCGCAAGCTCAACTTGGGGCATACGCTGGCCCACGCCATCGAGAAGTGCTCGAACCGGATGAATCATGGCGAAGCGGTGGCCGTCGGCACGGCCCTGATCGCCGACGCCGCGGTGAAGCTGGGCGTTCTGCTGCCTGCCGACCGCGACCGGATCGTGAACGTGCTGGAGAAGCTGGGTTTCGACCTCACGCCGCCTGTCGATGTGAAACGCCTGCTCAAAGAGGTGGGCAAGGACAAGAAGAGCGAGGACGGCATGCTGCGCATCGTGCTGCCCGTGGGAATCGGCGACTGCGAAGTGCGCCCGATGCCGATTGCCGATTTCGCCGCGCTCTTTGCGTAGGGCATACGACGCATATCCATAAACAGAAAGACCCCGCTCGACGGCGGGGGCTTTTCTATATACGACTTATCGTTAAATCTCGGTCATGGTCCTCAGCTTTTCGATGTAGGCGTCCCAGTCCGTGATGGGCTGCCGGGCTACGCCCGATTCGATCGCGGCGCGTGCCACGGCGGGTGTCACGGTGCAGAGCAGACGCGGGTCGAGCGGTTTGGGAATGAGGTAGCCGCGGCCGAATTCCAGTTTGCCCAGCGCATAGGCGCGCAGTACCATGCTCGGTACAGGCTCCTGCGCCAGTTCGGCCAAGGCGCGTGCCGCGGCGAGCTTCATCGCTTCGTTGATCTTCGTGGCCCGTACGTCGAGCGCCCCGCGGAAAATGTAGGGGAAGCCCAGCACGTTGTTTACCTGATTGGGGTAGTCCGAGCGGCCCGTCGCAAAGATGATGTCGGGACGCGAAACGACGGCTTTGTCGTAGGCGATCTCCGGATCGGGATTGGCCAGCGCCATGACGATCGGATTGGTCGCCATCGTGCGCAGCATTTCGGGGGTCAGCACGTCGGCCTTGGATACGCCGAGGAATACGTCGGCGTCGTGTATGGCTTCGGCGAGGGTGGTGATGCGGCGGGTGGTGGCGAATTCGCGTTTTATCTCGTTGATGTCCGTGCGGTAGGTGGTGACCACGCCCTGACTGTCGCAGAAAATCATGTTTTCGCGGCGGACGCCCACGGCGATGAAGAGCCGCGCGCAGGCGATGGCCGCCGCACCGGCGCCGTTCACTACGACGCGGAGTTTGTCGAGCGCTTTGCCGGCGATTTTCGCCGCATTGAGCAGCGCGGCCGTCGAAATCACGGCCGTGCCGTGCTGGTCGTCGTGCATCACGGGGATGTCCAGCTCTTCACTCAGCCTGCGGTCGATTTCGAAGCACTCCGGAGCCTTGATGTCTTCGAGGTTGATGCCGCCGAAGGTCGGGGCGATGGCCTTGACCGTGCGGATGAACGCTTCGGGGTCGGTCTCATCGACTTCGATGTCGAAAGCGTCGATGTCTGCGAATGTCTTGAACAACATGCTTTTGCCTTCCATCACGGGCTTGCCTGCCAGAGCGCCGATATTACCCAGTCCGAGGACGGCGGTGCCGTTCGAAATGACTGCTATCAGATTGCCTTTGTTGGTGTAGCGATACACGTCGTCGGGATTGGCCTCGATGGCGCGGCACGGGGCTGCGACGCCGGGCGAATAGGCCAGTGACAAGTCATGCTGCGTGTGATAGGGCTTCGTCGGTACGACCGCTATCTTCCCCGGACGGCCCTCACTATGATAGCGAAGCGCCGCCTGATCCATTTTGTTACCTTTGCTCATTATCCTAACTGTTTTGTTTGCGTCTAAAAGACAAAACGTTAAATAACCTGCAATTATTGCGCCCGGCCGGCATTAAAAATAGAACCGGATGCCTCCGCCCAGCTGAACCCGGAAGATGCCGGCCAAGTTCAGCTCGGCCCCGTCGTCCACGTCGGGCGAATCGACGATCAGCCACTGCCCGCCGACGGTGACCCCCAGTCCGAGGAAGCGCGTCAGCATGAATTCGGCCGATACCGACTCGTGAATTCCTACGCCGCCCCTGCTGCCAGTCAGGCCGGCGTAGCTGCGGATGTAACGGCCGTAGCCGATACCCGCGTTTTCGCGGAAGAGCCACCTGCGTCCGACGCGCTGCCGTGCGACGAATTCGGGGGCGATGTAATGAATGCGGCTGGTGCGTTCGAAACCTCCGCGCCGGGCCGAGATGAACCCGCCCGAATAGACGACGCCGACGCCCAAACCCCGGCGCGATGTCCAGTTGTATCCCGCGGTGATCTCCAGTCCTTCGTTCAGCGAACCGGAAGAACTTTCGCGGAGGTAGATCGTGGAGAGGATCGCCGTGTACCCGGCGTTGGCGAAGAACGTGTGCTGCGAACGGCCCCGCGGGGCGAGATGCCGGGCGCGTTTGCTCCGGTCGTCCGACGGCGCCGTTCTGAGCGGCTCTTCCGCCGTCCGGGCTGGGTCTTCCGTTGTTCGCACCTGCTCTTCTGTAGTTCGGGCCGGGGTTTCCGCCGTTCGCACCTGCTCTTCCGTTGTCCGGCCCCGCTCTTCCGCCGGCGTGCAAGCCGCCGCAGATATGTCCGTGCGGGATGCGGCCGTTGCGGGGGCGGCCGCATGGAGCCGCGCGGCGCCGCAGGTCAGCAGGACGAGCGCCGCCGTGCCGCAGATTCGTGAAGACAGAGATGATCGTTGATTCATAGTCGCATCTGTTTTATGCTACGTCCCCTAATGGGACTTGCCGCTAAAAATAAAAACGCAGGCCGCCGTTGAGGCTGATGCGCGAAATGCCGCCTTTCTGGTCGTCGTTGTATTGCGACACCGCGTCGTCCATCGAACTGAACCGTGTGCCGTAAGTTCCGACGCTGGCTCCGATTCCGACGTTTTGCGCCAATTTGTATTCAAAGCCGACCTCGACATGGAAGCCCAGTCCGCCGATACCGCCTGACAGACTTCCCATTTGCTCCGTATAACGCGCGTATCCCAAGCCGACCGACTCGTGGAAGGCCCATCTGCGGTTGCGGCCTGCCTCCTGCCGCAGTACGAATTCCGGGGCGAAGTAGTGCAGGCGGACCTTTAATTTCGCCCCTTCGCTCATGACCGATGTGAAATACCCCGAATAGCGCAGTCCGAAACCGATTCCGATACGCGATGTCCATTGATAGGCGGCGTTGATGTCGAGTCCCTGCTTGGGATTGCCTGAGACTCCTGCCGGAAGGTAGAAGTCACTGGTGATAAAGGCGTATCCTGCATTGAATGTCAGCGTGTTGTTGTTTGCCGCCTTGGGCGTCTCCCTCCCCGGCGCAACTGTTCCGTCTGCCGGTATGAGACCGTATGCCGCCAGCCGGGCGTTCTGGGCCGCTACGTTGTCGAAATAGGAAGCCGTGTAGACCGAGTCGGGAAGGAGAAGCATATGGGCCGCGATGCGGTGGCACGAGCTGCCCAGCACCGACGGCTCCTTGTGCCAGAACAAATGAAGCCCGTTGCCGCCGATTTTGTTCGTTTCGTCCTTGGCCCGCTGCATGACCTTCGCATAATTGCAGTTGACCGAAAATCCGCTGTCCTTGACCGTGACGCTGCCCAAGACTTCGGCCGGTTCCGGCAGCGAGTCCGCCATGTCGTAAACCAGCACAGTCGAACCTTCGATGCGGGCCGGATAGCTCTTTTGAATGCTCGTGTAAACCGAGGGGGCGCAGCCTGTCGTGAGAAACAGTGCTCCGGCGGCGAAGGCCTGCAGTGAAGCGGAGAAATGGCGCATGCTATGGGATTTTTGAGGGTTAGGCGGGCGGACGGGTCAGAACAGCAGGGTGTCGCTTCCGCCGGGCGGAGTGAATCCCATGTGGCGGTACGCCAGTTCGGTGGCTTCGCGGCCGCGGGGCGTGCGTTTGAGGAAGCCTTCCTTGATCAGGAACGGCTCGTAAACCTCCTCGATCGTTCCGGCGTCCTCGCCGACGGCGGTGGCGATGGTGTTCAGTCCTACGGGACCGCCGCCGAACTTTTCGATGATCGTTCCGAGAATCTTGTTGTCCATCTGATCGAGTCCGCGCGAGTCTATGTTGAGCGCCGCGAGTCCGATCTGCGTGATTTCGAGGTCGATGTGCCCTTCGCCCTTGACCATGGCGAAGTCGCGCACCCGGCGCAGTAGCGCGTTGGCGATTCGGGGCGTGCCGCGCGAGCGGAGCGCCACCTCGTGCGCCGCGTCGTCGTCGATCGAGACGTCCAGAATGCGCGCCGAACGTTTGACGATGCCGGCCAGCACCGGAGCGTCGTAATATTCCAGATGACATTGGATGCCGAAGCGCGCCCGCAGGGGCGAGGTCAGCAGGCCGCTGCGCGTGGTGGCGCCTATGAGCGTGAAGGGCGCCAGCTCGATTTGGATCGAACGCGCCGAAGGGCCTTTGTCGAGTACGATGTCGATTTTGTAATCCTCCATGGCCGAGTAGAGATACTCCTCGACGATCGGACTGAGCCGGTGGATTTCGTCGATGAAGAGCACGTCGCCCGGATTGAGACTCGTGAGCAGCCCCGCCAGATCGCCCGGCTTGTCCAATACGGGACCCGACGTGACGCGCAGCTGCGCGTTCATCTCGTTGGAGATGATGTTGGCGAGGGTCGTTTTTCCCAGTCCCGGAGGGCCGTGCAGCAGTACGTGGTCGAGCGAGTCGCCGCGCATGAGCGCCGCCTTGATGAAGATGCGGAGATTATCGACGATTTTATCCTGCCCGGAGAAGGTTTCCAACTCCTGCGGGCGGATCTTGTTTTCGAATTCGAGATCGCTCTCGGTGTTGCGTACGATAGACATGATGCAAAGATAGCATATGCCGCGGCTAAAAACAAATTTATTTGCGGCGCGCCGGAAGGCCCGGTTTTGGCCTGAAAGGATGGAGTGTTGCGGGGTTTTCGCGGCAAGACAAAAAAATCCGGCCCGCAGATTCTGCGGGCCGGAGCGATCATGTTTCGGGAGTGGCTACTTCTCCTTCGACATGTTGATCTGAAGATATATTACGCCGTTCTGACGGGTGTTCATGCGCAGGATGACACCGCTCATGCCTTCGAGGTCCTCCTTGAACTGATCCAGTTTGAACGAGACGTAACGGTCGTCGTAGTTGTATCCTCCGCTGGTGTCGGTTCCGGCGTCGTGACGCAGTTCGAGGTTGAGGTATCCCTCTTTCTTGTTGTCGGGGTCGATCTGCGTGAAGTCGTTGCGCACGAGCAGGAATTTATGCTTCGAGAGGTCCGAAGCGTTGAATCCGATTCCCACGTTGAGCCAGTTGGCGTTCATGCTGCTGCCGAAATAGCTGGTTTGCGCGTCGGGCAGTTCCTCCACCTCTTCCTGCGTGGTCACGATTCTGGTCTCTCCCGTGTAGATGTTCCTCACGTCGTAAAGCGCGATGTTGTAATCGTACCCTTCGACTCCCGTTTTCAGCAGGTTGAAGAAGATGATGACGCGCTGGTCGTCTTCGGGCTTGTAGCCGGCTACGCGCGATTTGTCGCTCGGATAGACGGTTTTGTCGTCGTCCAGCACGAAGTAGTAGTCGTTGCTGAGCGTCTCTGCCGAGGCGAATGCCCAGCTGCTCGCGTAATCTCCGTCCGAATCGTTGCAGGAGGAGAAGAATACTGCGGTCAGGACCGCAAGCGTGATAAATCCGAATCTTTTCATATTTTTATACTATTTTTGTATTATCTTTCATGTCAGTAAACGTATTCTGGAGGATAATACTGCATGTGGATTAAAATTTTTTTTGATCCCGTGCAGTCTTTTGGTCTTTATACCATTTATAAGAGTGAACGCAAATATGGAAATGGAGGAACAGATACTGGCCGAGGGGTGCAGAGAGGGGGAAGATACGGCCCGGCGTGAGCTGTACGACCGCTATGCAGCCCGTTTGCTGGCCGTCTGTCTCCGTTATTCGGGCGACCGGGCTACCGCCGAGGACCTCATGCACGATGCGTTCCTGAAGATATACGGGGCTTTCGACCGATTCTCCTACCGCGGACCCGGTTCGCTGCGCGCATGGATAGAGCGTATAGCGGTGAATGTGGCGCTCGAATGGCTCCGGAATCGGAATAAGCTCAACTTCAGGACGCTCGACGAAGGCCGGGCGCTTCCCGACGTTCCCGAACCCGATCCGTCGGAGGTGGCGCGTATTCCGCGCGACGTGCTGATGGAGTTCGTGGGCGAGCTGCCCGACGGTTACCGTACGGTGTTCAACCTTTACTGCATCGAGGGGTATTCGCACCGCGATATCGCGCAGATGCTGGGGATCAACGAAAAAAGTTCCTCGTCGCAGTTGTTCCGGGCGCGGACGCTGCTGGCCCGCAGGATTGCGGCGTATATGGAGACACATTAGATTATGAAACAAAATAAAGACTGGACAGATGTAATGCGGAGCGCGCTCCGGGACGCCGAGGTAACACCCCCGGCCGACGGATGGGCGCGTCTGGAGCGGGAGCTGAAAACTCCGGCGCCCCGGATTTCCGTATTGCGCAGATATTGGCCGCGGATTGCTGCCGCTGCTGCTGCCGTGCTGATTTTTGTCGGAGGCGGGGAACTGCTGCTGCATGAAAATCGTAGTTTGGGGGATAAAGGGTTTGTTATCGCATCGGCAACAGACGGCGGCAGTTCCGCCGCGGACAATCGGACATATCCGGCCGGGGGGATCGGAACGCTCGAAGAGTCGCTTCGGGCCGTCGTGCCGTCGCAGGAGGCGGTGCGGGCCGAGTCGCTTCCGGGCCGAGAGGCCCAAGCCCGGCAGGCGGTGCGGGCGGCGTATCCTGCGACTGCCGTTGCGCGGAACGCTGCGCCGGCGGTCGTGGCGGTTGATGTGACGGACTCCCGGCCGCAACCCGTTCCGGAGAATGAAGCTGCCGCAACTTTGCGGTCGGAAGAAACGATCGCGCAGAAACAGGCCGCCGCAGAGACTTCCGGCGTGCAGGAACGGACGGCTCCAAAAGAAAACGCTGCATCGGCGAGGACCTATCCGAGCACCACTTCTTATTACGGCGACCAGATCGCCTTCGAGCAGCCGAAATCCCGCAGGCGGACTTCCGTGTCGCTCTTTGCGGCAGGCAGCGTGACGGGCGGGGGAACCGTGTCGGCGGGGCCCGGCCCCGGCATGATGATGTCCGACGCTCCGGTAGGCGGCGGCGCCGGCACGATGGCCCAGCTGAAATACAATTACGACGATTATTCCTTCAAACATCACCAGCCGCTCAGTTTCGGACTCTCGGTGCGCAAGGAATTCGCGCACGGTCTGTCGCTCGAAAGCGGCGTCAATTACACGTTGCTCTGGGCCGATGTCCGCATGAAGTCCAGCCGGCAGGACATCAGTCAGAAACTCCATTTTATCGGCGTGCCGCTGCGTATGAACTGGCAGTTTCTGGATACGGGGCGCTTCTCGCTGTATGCAGGCGCCGGCGGTATGATCGAGAAGTGCGTCTCCGCGAAATTCGGTTCGAGGGCGATGGACGAGCCGGGCGTGCAATGGTCCGTGCTGGGCGCCGCGGGCGCGCAGTACGATCTGGGCGGGCTTGTCGGGCTTTATTTCGAGCCTGAAGTCTCCTATTATTTCACGGAAACCGATCTGCGGACCTCGCGTACCGACTCGCCGCTGTCGCTTACCTTGCGGCTGGGCGTGCGTCTTTCCTTCTGACAATCCCTCTGAAACAGGCTTTTGCAGTGCCTTTCAGGCACGAAATACGACCGGAAAAGTCCGTATCTTCTGTTGCGCGGACTTTTTTCGGTCGTGTCCGAATATGTTATTAAAAAGCTTAATTGTGCTATTTTCTATTGTCTAATGGAAATTTGTTATTATTTTTGTTGAATAATAGATTGTGACTGGAGTTGAACAAAAAAACACAAGTGCTTGAATCTCTGCACTTGTGCTTTGTAGTCCCGACGGGAATCGAACCCATATCGTAAGAACCGGAATCTTATATTCTATCCATTGAACTACGGGACCGGGAGTGCAAAGATGCAAATTTTTTTTTAATTATTGCTAAAAAAATGCGAGAAAAGCAGAATAATTGGCAAAGAATCGAGGCCGTAATCAAGTGGGCGAACATGTCGACCAACTATTTTGCGCGTTATATCGGGTTGGCCCGCGGGGAAAACCTTTATCAGATCAAACGTGGCAACAACGGCATATCACTCGATGTCGCCGACCGAATCGTCTCTAAATTTCCTCAGGTGGACAAGTTGTGGCTGCTGACGGGCGAAGGACAGATGTTCTCCGACGAAAAGCTGCGCGGCGTGCAGATACCTTTTTATAATGTGGATGTCGAACAGGCCGTCGCCCATGTCGCGCACCTCGAAGCCGAGAGCAGCCTGATGGTGCCGCAGGCCGGGCAGTGCGATCTGGCGATGTGCTACATGGGACGCGCCATGGGACCCGCGCTGCCGCCCGGTGCGGTGGTCCTGCTGAAAGCCGTGGACCCGGATGCGATTATTCCGGGGGGCGAATATGTGATTGTCAGCCGAAAAATTGTAACTTTGCGGATAGTTCGGCTCTCCGACGGGGACGATAAACTCCGTCTGGTGGCCGGAGACAAAGAGAATTATGACGACATAATTCTGAATGTCAGCGACATAAAGTCGGTCTACAAGGTAAAAGGCAAGTTGATAATTAACAGTTGAGAAGTATGTTTTCAGGTATCGTGGAACGCATGGGGGAGGTCGTGGAGATCCGCACCGACCGTCAGAACAAGGATTTTACGCTTCGCGCGGACTTCTGCAAAGAGCTGAAAATCGATCAGAGCATAGCACATAACGGCGTATGTTTGACAGTTGTGGACATCCGCGACGACACCTATACCGTTACCGCGATGAAGGAGACGCTCGACAAAAGCAACCTCGGCCTGCTGAAGACGGGCGATCTGGTGAACCTCGAACGCTCGATGAAACCCGATGCGCTGCTCGACGGCCACATCGTGCAGGGGCACGTCGATCAGACGGCCGTCTGCACCGCGAAGGAAGACGCCGACGGCAGCTGGTATTTCACTTTCGAATACCAACCGCAGGGCGGCGGTCTCTGCACCGTGGAGAAAGGCTCGGTGACGGTGAACGGCGTGAGCCTGACGGTCTGCGATTCGAAGGAATCCAGCTTCCGCGTGGCGATCATTCCCTATACGTTCGAGCATACGAACTTCTGCCGCATCGAAGTCGGCTCGGTCGTAAACCTCGAATTCGATATCGTGGGCAAATACATCGCCCGTCTCATGCAACAATATACGAAGTAGCTATGGTGTATATTAAAACAAAGGAGGGGGCGTCGCTTCTGGTCGCACTCCTCGCTGCGGTCATCGTCGCCGTGACGACGACCCTGCTCGATGTGGTCTGGTGGATGACGCTCTGCGCCGCCGCCGGCGTTTTCGTCGTCATGGCTCTCGTGGCGCTGTTCATCATCCGCAAGTACGTGGCCTACAAGCTCAAGCCGATTTATTCGATCGTCCTTTCGCGCGACGTGCACACCAACGAGATTTTCTCCGAACTGAAGGACAAGCACGTCGAGAATATCGGCGAGGAGCTTACGGCGTGGGCCGATACCAACGACAAGGAGATCGCCCGCCTGAAGGAGACCGAGCAGTTCCGCAAACAGTACCTCGGCAATGTGGCGCATGAGCTGAAAACCCCGATCTTCAATATTCAGGGATATATCTCGACGCTGCTGGACGGCGGACTGGAGGACGAGCTGATCAACCGCAAATACCTCGAACGGGCCGAAAAGAGCATCGACCGTTTGATCAACATCGTGAACGACCTCGATACGATCTCCAAACTCGAAAGCAACATGAACCGCCTGAAGATGGAGCGGTTCGACATCGTTGCGCTGACTAAGGAGATCGCCGAGCAGGCCGAGATGGAGGCCGACAAAAAGGGGATCAAGATTTCGGTCAAAGGGGCCGAAAACCTGCCGTCGCCTTTCTGGGTGCTGGCCGACAAGCACTATATCGGTCAGGTGATGGTAAACCTGATCATCAATTCGATCCGTTACGGCAAGGAGGGCGGACAGACGCGCGTCCATTTCCGCGACATGCTCGACAAAATCCTGATCGAAGTCGAGGACAACGGTTCGGGCATCGGCAAGGAGGACCTGCCGCGCGTTTTCGAACGTTTCTACCGCACGGACAAGGGCCGTTCGCGCGAGCAGGGCGGCACGGGACTCGGTCTGGCCATCGTGAAACATATCGTCGAGGCGCACGGCGAGCGTATCACCGTCCGCAGCGAACTGGGCGTGGGAAGCACTTTCTCGTTCACGCTCAAGAAAGTAAATCTGCAGGACATCAAATAACGGCAGAAATCCATAGAACCCATTCCAAGTAATATGATACAACCGCTAAGCATCGTCTGGGATTTCAATCCGGTGTTTTTTTCCATCGGGTCGCTCGACATCCGTTATTACGGCCTGATGTGGGCGCTGGCAATCCTGATCGGCGCCAAATTCTTCGATAATTTCTGCAAACGCGAGGGACTTCCGTCGAAAGTCTCCGAGTCTATATTTATATATGGTACGCTGGCGACGATCATCGGCGCACGTCTGGGGCACTGCCTGTTCTACGATCCGATGGAGTACCTGAGCAAGCCGTGGACCATCATCACGGGCTTTCGCGACGGCGGCATGGCCAGCCACGGCGCCGCCATCGGCCTGTTGATCGGTCTCTGGCTCTTCTCGCGTAAGAACAAGCTGCCTTACATCTGGTCGCTGGACCGCATTATGATCGCGGTGGGTATCGGCGGCGCAGTCGTGCGTCTGGGCAATCTTTTCAATTCGGAGATCTTCGGCATGGCGACGACCCTGCCGTGGGGTTTCGAGTTCGTCCGCTCGGCCAAATGGGTGAACGAGTTCGCTCCTGCGGCGGTGCATCCGACCCAGATTTACGAAGCGCTCTGCTATCTGGCGACGTTCGGTTTGCTCTGCTGGCTCTATTATGCGAAAGACATGGCCCGCCGCCGTCCGGGCATTCTGTTCGGCATCGGACTGATCGGCATCTTCCTGACGCGCTTCTTCATCGAGTTCATCAAGACCGAACAGGAGGCGTTCGAACAGGGATGGCTGCTCGACATGGGACAGTGGCTGAGCATTCCGTTCATTTTGCTGGGTATCTATATGATTTACCGGGGCGCGACGCAGCCGGATGTGGTTCCGGTTGTGCCGAAATCCCCGGCTGCAACTGCCAAAAAGAAGAAAAAATGAGTAATTATCCGATGGTAAACGAGATCAACCGTCTCGTAGGCGACCTGCTCGCCGGGGGCGGAGAGGTGTTCCTGCCGGGTGTGGGATCGCTCTATACGGAACGCCGCGGCGCGCGGCGCATTTCGCGGCGGAGCGTGTTGCCGCCGAGCCGGGCCGTGTCGTTTACCTCGCAGGAGCGGGGCGTGTCGCTGGTCGCTGAAATCTCCGGCGCCGTGCAGTGCGACGCCGCCGAAGCGCAGGATGTATACGACCGCTGGCTGGCCCGCACGCTCGAAAACGGCGTGCTGACGATCGAGGGCGTCGGCGTGCTCAAACTCAAACATTTTACGCCCGATGCGGCGTTCGACAGGCGACTCAATCCGCAGGGGCGTGAGCCGGTGCGGATCAAACCCGCCCGCAAGTTCGACTGGGCCTTGTGGATCGGCATTGCGGCGATTCTGGTCGCCCTCAGTTTCGGGGGATATGAGTTCCTGAAGCTCTATGACGAAGGCCCGGAGGAGATCGCGCAGACAACCGGTATTCCGGGACCGGATACAAACGCCGGCGCGGCGACGGCTGACAGTCCGGCCGCGATTCCGGCTGCTTCGGATTCCGGTGCGACGACCGGATCGGCGGCATCTGCGTCCAGTGCGGACGCCGCAAAGGCCGCGGGCACGACGGCCGACACTGCATCGGGGACGAACGCCGAAATGCGATCGGAACCCGCTGCGTCCGGTGCGAATGCCGGTACTGCCGCCTCGTCGGTCGGCGGTCAGGGGAACGCTCCTGCCGGGCAGAAGGATATTGCCCCGGCGAAACGCCCCGAAACCCGTTCCGCAGGGACGGCTGATGCGCCCGCATCGCTTGTTTCGGGCCGCCGTTATGTCGTGCTGGGAGTGTTCAGTACGCCCGAAAATGCGGCCCGCGCCGTCGATGCGGCGGCGGAAAAGGATCCTTCGGTGCGCTGCGGAATCTACCGTTTCGGGACGAAATTCATGGTTTCGCCGTTCGAATCGGCCGATACGGAGGCATGTGCGCTCTTCGTCCGCAATTACAGCGACCGGTTTCCGGGCCTTTGGACCTATACCGCCCGTTGATGCGCATTTCCGAGCTGATAATCCGTTTCATCGACTGGTTCTACCGCAAGCCCGTCGCGGCGATCCTGCCGCGGCAGACGTTCCGTTATATCGTCTGCGGCGGTGCGAACGTGGTGTTCAGCTGGGTGTGCTACTTTCTGGTTTATAATTTCGTCCTCGACAAGGAGCAGCTGGACCTCGGTTTCGTGGTTGTCTCTGCGTATGTCGCGACGATGCTGCTGATCTTTCCCTTTACGTTCTTCACCGGGTTCTGGCTGAACCGCTATGTGACATTCCGCCACTCGCCGCTGCCGACCGGGACGCAGTTGTTCCGTTACCTGCTGTCGATCGGCGGCTCGGTGGTCGTGAATTATGCCGGGTTGAAATTTTTCGTGGAGTTCTGCGGATTGTGGGCCACGCCGTCGCAGATGCTGGCGACTTTCGTCACGATGATCTACAGCTATCTGGCCGCCAAATACTTTACCTTCCGTCATGCGGAGGTCTGACGGTCTCCTGCCGTGTAGAGTCTCCGACGGCTCGGTCGCTTCGTAAATCCCGGCGCGGCATATTCGCGGGCAAGGTCTTCGTGAATCGTCGTTTTGAGAATGGTGATTTTACAGCGTTTCGTGCCGTGCTGTTTTGCGGGAGCTCCCGTTTCCGGTCTCTTCCCTGAGTTTTTGCAGTTCGTACATCCGGTCGCGGAATTTCGCCGCGGCGAGGAAGTCGAGCGACTTGGCCGCACGCTCCATGTCTTCGCGCGCCTTGACGATCAGCGCATCGAGGTTTTCGCTCGCGGCATAAGTTTTCTGCACGTCCGCCGCAGCCATGTAATGATCCTCGGCGATGGGGTAGACCGCCGCGATTTCCGGTACGTCGGTCCGCGTGGTCAGCAGCGTGCTCTGTCCCGAACCGCTTCGCTGTGCGCGGCGCGGCAGCATGCCGTGCTCCATGTTGTAGCGCACCTGCTTCTCGCGGCGGCGGTTGCTCTGCTCGATGGCGTAGCGCATCGAATCGGTGCAGGTGTCGGCATAGAGGATCACGTTGCCCTGCGAATGGCGCGCGGCACGGCCCGCTATCTGCGTCAGCGAACGCACGTTGCGCAGGAATCCCTCCTTGTCGGCGTCGAGGATCGCCACCAATGCCACTTCGGGCAGGTCCAGACCTTCGCGCAGCAGGTTCACGCCCACCAGCACGTCGAACATGCCGGCCCGCAGGTCCTCCAGAATCTGTATGCGCTCCAGCGTATCCACGTCCGAGTGGATGTAGCGGTTGCGCACCCCCACGCGGTCGAAATATTTGGACAGCTCCTCGGCCATCCGCTTGGTGATGGTCGTCACGAGCACCTTGTCGTCGTTCTTCACCCGCTTGTCGATCTCTTCCAGCAGGTCGTCGATCTGGTTCATCGTTACGCGCACTTCGAGCGGCGGATCGACCAGCCCCGTGGGGCGGATCAGCTGCTCGACGATCACGCCTTCGCTCTTCATCAGCTCGTAATCCGCGGGCGTCGCGCTGACGTAGATCGACGTGCCCTGCAGCTGTTCGAACTCGGCGAAGGTCACCGGACGGTTGTCCTTGGCCGCCGGGAGCCGGAACCCGTACTCCACGAGGTTCTCCTTGCGCGCGCGGTCGCCGCCGAACATGGCGTGCACCTGCGGGATGGTCACGTGGCTCTCGTCCACGACCAGCAGGTAGTCTTTCGGGAAGTAGTCGATCAGGCAGAACGGACGCGTGCCCTCGCTGCGGCCGTCGAAGTAGCGCGAGTAATTCTCGATGCCGGGGCAGTAGCCCAGCTCCTTGATCATTTCGATGTCGTATTCCACGCGCTGTTTGATGCGCTGGGCCTCCATCGGCCGCCCGGCCCGCTCGAAGAATTCGATCTGCCGGCCGAGGTCGAGGTATATCTGCTGTACGGCGCCGTTGATGCGCTCCTTCGTGGTTACGAAGAGACTCGTGGGGTAGAGCGTCAGGTTGTCGAGCGAATGGATGCGTTGTCCCGTCACGGGGTCGATGGTCTGGATGGCTTCGATCTCGTTGTCGTAGAACATCACGCGGAAACACTGGCTGCCGAACTCTCCGAACGCCGCCATGATGTCCACCGTGTCGCCGTTCACGCGGAACGTCGCAGGCTCCAGCTCCCGCTCGGTGCGGGTGTAGAGCGCTTCTACCAGCTTGTAGAGGAAGTGCTTGTAGCTGACGATCTGTCCGACCTTGATGTCGATCGCCGTGGCGTGGAAATCCGCGGGATTGCCCGCGCCGTAGAGACACGACACGCTCGACACGACGATCACGTCGCGGCGCCCCGACAACAGCGTGGCGACGGTGCGCAGACGCAGTTTCTCGATCTCGGCATTGATCGAAAGGTCTTTTTCGATATAGGTGTCCGTCGAAGGCAGGTAGGCCTCCGGCTGGTAGTAATCGTAGTAGGAGACGAAATACTCCACGGCGTTTTCGGGAAAGAAGTTCCTGAATTCGCCGTAAAGCTGCGCCGCGAGGGTCTTGTTGTGGCTCAGGACCAGCGTCGGCCGGTTCAGCTGCGCGACGACGTTGGCCACGGTGAAGGTCTTTCCCGAACCGGTGACGCCCAGCAGGGTGTTGTGTTTGGAGCCGTGGCGGATCGAGCCGACGAGCTGTTCGATCGCTTCCGGCTGGTCGCCCATCGGGGCGTAATCCGATACGAGTTTGAAATCCATAGGACAAAAATAACGATAAAATCCGAAATAAATTGCGGCCTGAGCGAATACTCGTTTAAAATACCCGTATTCGGGCCGGGTGCGGCGCCGTCGCCTTTTTACGGGAATTTTGCGCCGAGGGGCCCGCTCTTCCGCTCCTTTTCCCGAATTATTCCTATCTTTGCAGGTATGATTGACAGGGAAACAGTAGACCGCATTTACGCCGCCGCCAATATCGTGGATATTATCGGCGAATACGTCACGCTCAAACGCAAGGGCGTGAACTATCAGGCCTGCTGTCCGTTCCATAACGAGAAGACCCCTTCGTTCGTCGTCTCGCCCTCGAAGGGCGTCTACAAGTGCTTCGGCTGCGGCAAAGGCGGCAACGCCGTCACTTTCCTGATGGAGCACGAGAACATCACCTATCCCGAAGCCCTGAAGATGGTGGCCAAGCGCTACGGCATCGAGGTCAAGGAGAAGGAGATGACCGACGAGGAGGTGCGCCGCAACGACGACCGCGAAAGCATGTTTGCGCTCAACGGCTGGGCTGCCGACTACTTCGCCGATTACCTCCACCACGAGACCGAAGGCATGAGCGTGGGCATGACCTATTTCCGCCAGAAGCGCGGCATGGCCGACGCCACGATCAAGAAGTTCGGTCTCGGTTTCTGTCCGGCCAAAGGCGACCGGATGTCGAAAGACGCACTGGCGGCGGGGTATAAGAAGGAGTTTCTGGTTGCGACGGGACTTTCGCTCCAGCGCGAGAGTGACGGATCGCTCTACGACCGTTTCCGCGACCGCGTGATCTTTCCGGTCCACAATATTTCGGGCCGCATCGTCGCTTTCGGCGGCCGTACGCTGCGTACCGACAAGACGGTCGCTAAGTACCAGAATTCCCCCGAAAGCGAGATATACAGCAAAAAGCGGGAGCTTTACGGACTTTATTTCGCCAAAAAGGCAATCCAGCAGCTCGACTTCGCCATCATGGTCGAAGGATATACCGACGTGATTTCGATGCATCAGGCCGGTGTCGAAAACGTCGTCGCTTCGTCCGGCACTTCGCTTACGACCGAGCAGATACGCCTGCTGAACCGCTTTACGAAGAATATCACCGTCATTTACGACGGCGACTCGGCGGGTATCCACGCTTCGCTGCGCGGTATCGACATGATCCTCAAGGAGGGCATGAACGTGCGTGTGGTGCTGCTGCCCGAACCCGAAGACCCCGACTCCTTCGCCCGGACGCATACGGCCGCCGAGCTGCAGGAGTATATCCGTGCCAACGAGCAGGATTTCCTTGCCTTCAAGGCCAGACTGCTGCTGCAGGACGCCGAGGGCGACCCGATCAAGAAGGCGGCCCTTATCGGCGACATGGTGCAGTCGATCGCGCAGATTCCCGATCCGATCCAGCGGTCGGTTTATATCAAGGAGTGCGCCCGCATCATGGACATCGACGAGAACATCCTCATCTCGGAGGTGGCCCGCAAGCGCATGTCCACCACAGGGGACCGCGAGACGGACGAATTCGTCCGCCGTCAGACGGCCCAGCGGCGCGCCGAAGTGCGGGAGCCGGAGGTCGAGTTTGTGAAGCAGGTGCAGGCCGGCAGCAGCGTCGAGGCGCTCGAACGCGAACTGGTGAAATACCTGCTGAAGTACGGCCACTGCTCGTTCGACTTCAAAGAGGGGCGTACGATGGTGGCGTGCAACGTCGCCGAGGTGATCTTCATGGAACTTGACAGCGACGGACTGTCGTTCAGCAACCCGCTGTACGACAAGATTCTGGCGACCTACCGGGAGCAGTGGAAGCTGCTCGGCACCGGAGCGGAGGTGCCGGCGCACTTTTTTCTGAACCACCCCGATCCGGAGGTGTGCAACGTGTCGGTGGACATCCTTACGTCGGACGACAATTACGTTCCCAGCGAGTTGTGGCGGCGCAAGGAGATTCATATCGACACCGATGCCGAGATGCTGGCCGTGGGTGTGCCGAAGGCCGTGACGCTCTACAAGTCGAAGGTGATCGAGGGCTATATCAAGGAGTGGCAGGCCAAACTTGCCGACGAGAGCCTGACCGAGGAGCAGCAGAACGAGGTGATCCAGCGGCTGGCCGGCTTCAACAAGGTGAAGGTGACTATTGCAAGGAAATTGCAGCGGCTGATCTTGTAGCCGCCGGAATAATATATGTGGTGTTTTGAATTTTTAACGAAAAAAGGGGCGGGTATCGGGTCGTACACGTATCACTACGCATACCGTGTGCAAACAGAAAATAAACAGAAAGATGTGTAAAACATATCAAAGATAAAAGAATTAGTTACCTTGACCGATTCCCACCCCTGCGAATAAATGGGCAATTATTGTGCCGTTTCCGAGTATATGAGTGAACAGAAAAATATAAATATCCGCAACAAGCGCGCGACGTTCGACTATGAGATTCTGGAAGAGTACGTTGCGGGCGTCGTATTGGTCGGCACCGAGATCAAGTCGATCCGTGCGGGCCGGGCTTCGCTGACCGATTCGTTCTGCTATTTCGACCGCGGCGAGCTTTGGATCCGCGGCGTCAATATCGCCGAGTACGCGTGGGGCACCTGCAACAACCACACGCCGCGCCGCGACCGCAAGCTGCTGCTCAACCGCCGCGAACTGGACAAACTCCAGCGCGCCGGACAGGACAAGGGCCTTACGATCGTGGGCCTGCGCATGTTTCTCAACGAGCGCGGGCTGGTGAAGATCGTCATAGGACTTGCCCGCGGCCGCAAAACCTACGACAAACGCGAATACCTGAAGGAAAACGACGCCAAGCGGGAGATCGACAAGGCGATGAAAAACTACAGACGATGATACGGGCGATTTTTCTGGATGTGGACGGGACGCTGATCAGTTTCAGTACGCATGAAATTCCCGCTTCGGCGCGCCGGGCATTGACGCAGGCGCATGAGCGCGGCGTACGGCTCTTTATCGCCACGGGGCGCGCCGCGAACGATCTCGGACCGCTCGAAGGAATTCCTTACGACGGCGTGGTGTCGCTCAACGGCGCCCGTTGTGTGGCCAACGACGGGCGTGTCGTCAGCCTGCATCCGATTCCGCGGGCCGATTTCGAACGCGCTTTGGCGCTCTCCGAGGAGCAGGACTTTGCAATGGGGCTGGAACTGGAGGAGGGCGTTTTCGTCAATCGCGTGACGCCCGACGTCAAGCGGGTCGCGCATATGGTGGCGCATCCGGTGCCCGAACAGACCGACCTGCGCGAGCTTTTCGGCCGGGTCGAATGCTGTCAGCTCTGCTTCTATTTCGACGCGGAGACCCAGCGGCGGGTCATGGCCGAGCTGCCGACACTCGTGGCGAGCCGCTGGTGCCCGATTTTCGCCGATGTCAATGTCGCCGGCATCGACAAGGCGACCGGAATGGAGGAGTTTATGCGCAGTTACGGCTTCTCGGCGGCCGAGGTCGCGGCGTTCGGCGACGGCGGCAACGACGTGGCGATGCTGCGTGCCGCAGGAGTAGGCGTGGCGATGGGCAACGCCTGCGACGAGGCGCTGAACGCCGCCGACTACGTGACCGCTTCGGTCGATGACGACGGTATCGCAAAGGCGTTGGCGCATCTGGGGGTGATTTGACGGGGCGGCGCATGCGCCGGCGGGAACGGAAGTTGGTGAGGTAAATTACAAAATCATATGAGTCTTATTCTTTGTATCGAGACCGGCACGGACATCTGTTCGGTCGGTATTGCGAAAGACGGGGAGTTGCTTTCGCTGCGCGAGAGCGACGAGGGGCGCGATCATGCCCGCAAGGTCGGCGTATTTGTCGATGAGCTTCTGCGCGAGACGGGTATTGCGCCCGACGAGCTGGACGCCGTGGCGGTCGGCAAAGGTCCCGGCTCCTATACGGGACTGCGCATCGGCGTGTCGTTCGCCAAGGGATTGTGTTACGGATTGCAGAAGCCGCTGATCGCCGTGGGATCGCTCGACGCGCTGACGGAGGTTGCCCGCGAAGATTACGAAGCGGGTATTCTTTCTGTTTCCGACTGGGACCGTGCGCTGCTCTGCCCGATGGTCGATGCCCGCCGCATGGAGGTTTATGCGCAGGTCTTCGATGCGGAGGGCCGTCCGCAGAACGAGGTTACGGCCGAGGTGATCGATGCCGGCAGCTTCCGGGAATTCCGGGAGCAGGGCCGTCCGTTCGTGATTTTCGGCAGCGGCGCCCGCAAATGCGCCGAGGTGCTTGCCGGCGCCGAGTTCGTCGAGGTGGCCCCTTCGGCCCGCGGTCTTGCGCGGCTGGCCCAGCAGGCGCTCGACGAAGGCCGTACGGAGGATATCGCTTACTTCGAACCTTTTTACCTGAAGGATTTCGTCGTCACGACCTCGAAGAAAAGTCTGTTTTAGTTCCGTTGCCGACATATGACCGAAGCGGAACTGGTAAAGAGTCTTTCGGAGCGGTTCTATTCGGACTTCGCAGATACGGTGGCCCGGCGGGTGCGCGATGCGGGGGCGGTGGAGCTGCTTTATCGGGTGGCGACCTCGCCGTATGCTAACCTGCCGAAGCCTGCGAGACACAAAGCGGCTTTCCGGAGCGCCTATGTGCTCGAAAAGATCTATTTCGCCGCTCCCGATGCGTTCATGCCCTTCGCCGGAGCGTTCTGCGACAGGGACTTCCCCGCTTGTACGGACCGGAGCGCGCAGCGCCATTTCGCAAAGATCATGGCCGACCTGCTGGGACGTTATACGCCCGATTCCTCTTCGCTGGAGCGGATCGCCGAGACGGCGGCGCAGTGGGCCGCCGATCCCGGCACGAAGGTCGCGGTGCGGATCTGGGCCGTCGAGGTGCTGAAACACTGCCGTGAGCGGGTCGGCTGGGTAGCGGAGGCGTGGGACGATCTTGTCGAGACGATGGCGCACGGCGCGACGCCGGGCATCGAATGCCGGATGCGCAAGAGCTGGAAGCCGGGCCGGAGCGACAAAGCCTGAAAAAATAATCCGGGATTAATTCGGACCCGGGATGAGTCCGGAGCATGTAATACCTCGGAAAACAAAAATCCCCGTGAACTTGCTTCGCGGGGATTTTTGTTGCGGTATGTCGTCCGGTTATTTCACGCTGCCGATCACGGCCTTCAAGCGCTGCTTGAAGTTGTCGCCGATAATGGTCATGGAATCGGTCTTTTCGAACAGTGCGGCCTTGTTCTTCGCATAGGCTCC
Organism: Alistipes sp. HGB5; assembly: GCF_000183485.2. Lineage (NCBI taxonomy): Bacteria > Pseudomonadati > Bacteroidota > Bacteroidia > Bacteroidales > Rikenellaceae > Alistipes > Alistipes sp. HGB5. The sequence continues at coordinate 24,084 of NZ_AENZ01000023.1, forward strand.
GATGAATTCGGCGATGCGGAACGGCTCTTCGAGGATGAAGTTGGGGCACTGCGAAACGCGCAGGTACTCTTCGGGCAGCATCAGGTAGGGTTCGCTGTGGGCGCCCTGCTCGGTCTTGAATTCGACGGTCAGGTCGAGACAGCGTTTGAAGACGCCGCTCATGCCGTACAGGTCGGCCTGATGCGCCGTCGCATAGTCGTCGAACGCGAGTTCGATCTCCACCGGAGCGTCGCAGGCCGTCGTGCCCGTGTAGATCACCGGTGCGAGCGTGTAGCCGTCGTAGGTCCACTCCCCGGCCTTCGGAAAGCGCGAGTAGGCCAGTTCTTTGCCGTTGACCTTTACAGACTTGGGCGGGAAGACGGCCGGGAAGCGCAGCTCGTAGCTGCGGCTGTCGGACGCGCCCGCAAACGAACCCTCGCGGGGCGAAATGCGTACGCGCACCGTGTTGCCCTCCTGCTTTTTGCTGACTGTTGTCACCGCGTAGTTCGTCTTGTACTGCTGGCTCATGCCGTCGTCCTCGTAGTGGCGCAGCTGCCCGTCGCCGCCCGGAATGAAGGTCAGCACCAGCGTATCGCACGGCTGCTGGAGGTTCTTCACCGTAGCCGGGTTCATCGGAATGATCGAACCTGCTTTTGCGTAATGGGGATTCTCCGCCAGCGTGTAGTGCAACTCTTCGGTGCGGCCGCCTTCGTACATCGAGCCGGTCGCGCAGTCGAACCACGCCCCTTCGGGGAACCAGATCGTGCGGGGGGCCAGACCCGTTATGCTGTCCACCGGCTGGGTGATGGTCGTGGCGAGAATGTCGTTGCCGAACATGAACTGTTCGGACGTCTCGTACGCCTTGTCCGATTCGGGATAGTCGTAGTACATCGGGCGGCACATGCCGACGCCCGTGTCGTAATTCTCGCGGGCCGCATTATAAATATAGGGTGCCAGCGTGTAGCGCAGGCGGATGGCGTCGCGCATGAGGAACATATGGTCGGGGAAGCACCAGATGCAGCGTTCGATGCGCGGGTCTTTGGTCGAATGGGTTTTGAAGATCGGAGTGAACACGCCGTATTGCAGCCAGCGCGTGTAAAGTTCCGGGTCGGTCGCCTTCTGCGTCTTGTGGAACATGTGGCCGCCGATGTCGTGGCCCCACCAGCCGTAGTTGACGTTCGAAGCCGTAGCCGTGAAGTAGGGCAGGTAGGCGAGCATGGGCCATGTGGCGTAGGTGTCGCCCGAAAATGCCAGCGGATAGCGGTGGCTGCCCAGCCCGCCCCAGCGGTGGTAGATGAAGGGGCGCAGTCCGGGGTTCTGACGCTCCGCATGGTTGAAGAAGGTGTGGTTGAGCCAGAAGGTGTTCGACAGTCCGGGGGTGTATTTCGACTCTTTCCACTGCTGCCAGTCGAGCCACCAGAAGTCCACGCCGTCGCGTTCCATCGGTTCGAGTACGGTTTTGAAATAGGCCTCGGCCCATTTCCGTTCGTCGATTTTGAACGGTACGCTCTTGCCTTTCTCAGACCATCCGTATTCCTTGGTAAAGTCATCGTATACAGCTTCGTAAGGTTGGATACCTGAAGCGGGATGGAGGTTGAGCGCCACCTTCAGCTCTTCGTTCTCGGTCCACTTGAGGAAGTTCGCGGGCGAGGGGAACAGCTCCTTCTGCCACGTGTAGCCCGTCCAGCCGATGCGCTGTCCGTATTCGTCCTTCGGCGAATTGCTCTTGCGCAGGCCCCATGTCTCGTGCCAGTCCATATCGACGATCAGCACGTCGATCGGCACGTCCATCGACTTGAGTTTGTTCACCAGATCGACGAATTCGTTGTCCGAATACTGCCAGTAGCGGCTCCACCAGTAGCCCAGCGTATATTTCGGAGGCATCGGCGCGCGGCCGGCGACGAGCGCGTAGTCGGCCAGCGCCTGTTTGTAGTCGTGTCCGTAGGCGAAGAGGTAGAGGTCCTGACGGTCGCCTTCGGGACGCGCTTCGATCCACTCTTCCCATTCGGAACCGTCGGGCGTCAGCACATGACGCTGCGAATCGTCGATCAGGGACCAGCCCGCGCGGGAGAGGATGCCCTGCTCCATCGGCTCCTTGAGTTTCGAACCGTCGGCGCCGTCGAGCGTGCGGGTCGTGCCCAGCAGGTTCTGCGGATTTTCCATGCCGGGAGTCCAGACCACCTCCTTGCCGTTGAGCGTGAATACGGCTTTCAGGTTTTTGTCGCTGAACTTGCCGTTCTTAAGATACGTAAGCGTCAGCGCCGGGGTCGTGATCGTGAGTTTCGATCTGCTTTCGCGGACCTTGAATTCGGGAACCGGAGTCTCGCGATTGACGAACGTCAGCGTCGCACGGTCTTCGAATTGTCCGTCGGCACTCCACTCCATACGGATCAACTGCGGTGTGAGCACCGTAAACCGGGCGTTTCCCGAAGTTACGACGGCTTTGGCGTCGGCCTTCGGGTTGTCTGCGATTGCAGGCGACAGCGTGCAGGCGAGCGCTGTCAAGAGGGCAAGAAATCGTTTCATCTTAATTTGATTAGCTTGGTTACCGGGTAAAGATACGCAATTCGGAACGAATCCGCAAATATTTTTCTTTCGAAACGAAAATTATTGGTTTCGGAAAGCAAGTTTTGCCGGAGGGCTATTGCGCCGTCGTATCGGTCGCAGCGGCTTTCGCCGCGGATTTTGCAGCAGTTTCCGCCGCGGATTCCGTTGCGGAGAGGGCTGCCGGGTCTTCGTCGGCTCCGGCGATTTCGAGCGTGCGGGCCGAATGGCGTTTCTTGGTTTGCAGGCTCGCCGTTTTGCGCAGCCGTTCCCCGACGCGGACGATGTTGTCGTTGCCCGTGCAAAGCCGCTTGTGGGCGTCTTCGTATGCGTCGCGGGCCTTGTCGAGCGCGGTGCCGACCCCTTCGAGCGAAGAGGTGAAGGCTACCAGCTGTTCGTAGAGTTTCAGTCCGCAGGCGGCGATCTCCTTGGTGTTCTTGTCCTGATCGTTGTATTTCCAGAGGTCGGCCACCAGCTTGAGCAGGGCGAACAGGTTCGTCGGCGAGGAGACGATGACTTTCCGGTCGTAGGCGTCCGCCCAGATCGCCGGATCGTTCTGCAGGGCGGCGAGGAATGCCGGTTCGTTGGGTACGAACATGATGACGAAGTCGGGCGAGTTGAGCCGCCGCTGGTACTCCTTGCGGCCCAGCTCGGCGACGTGCTGGCGCACCGAGGCCACGTGCGCCGCGAGGTGACGGCGGCGCTCCTCCTCGCTTTCGGCCGAGGTGTAGCCGACGAACGCTGTGAGCGAAACCTTCGAGTCGATGACGATGTCCTTCTTTTCGGGCAGGTGCAGCACTACGTCGGGGCGCAGGTTGCGGCCCTCCTCGTCCTTGATGTTGTATTGGGTCTGGTAATGTATGCCTTTGATGAGTGCCGAGCTGTCGAGGATGGTTTCGAGCAGCATCTCGCCCCAGTCGCCCTGCACCTTCGAGTTGCCTTTCAGCGCGTTGGTGAGGTTGGTCGTCTCGGCCGTGATGCGGCGGTTCAGCTCCATGAGGTTTTTCAGCTCGGCTTTCAGCTCGCCCCGCTGCGAGGTCTGCGTGGTGTAGATCTCTTCGACCCGCTTGCGGAAGTCGGTGATGTTGTCGCGGAAGGGTTTCAGCAGACTGTCGATCTGCTCCTGACTGGTTTGGCGGAAGCGCACCGAGTGTTCGCCCAGAATTTCGGTCGCGAGGTTTTTGAACTGCGCCCGGAAGGTCTCCTCCAGCTTTTCGCGCTCGGCCTTCTCGGCCGCACGCTCCTCGGCGTTTTTCGCCCGCAGCGACGCGAGTTCCGTCTCGGACGAGGCCCGGAGCGCCGCCAGCTCCGCTTCGGTGCGGGTCCGCTGTTCGGTCAGTGCTTGTGCCTGCGCTTCGTACCGCTGGCGAAGCTCCCTTTCGGCCGACACGGCCTGCTCGGCTGCGGCCAGCCGGGCTTCGGCGGCCGAAAGACGGGCGGCGGCGTCGCGTTCGCGCGCTTCGGCGTCGGCGTTCGACGCGCCGAGACGGCGGGATTCCCGATGCCAGAGCAGCAGGACGATGGCGAGGATGGCTGTCAGGCAGCAGGTTGTCAGTATGAAAAGCGAGGTCGGGGTCATGGCTTGTGCGGTAATCTATTCCATGCAAAAATAGCAATTTATTCCCGGAAAACGAGCCGTTCGGGGCGCATGCGGAATATTTTGGCGCCGAATGCGAATTTATTTGCCTGAAACAGCGTGCGGTTTGCCGATTTTTTATAGTTTTGTTCCTTAATCGGATTCATTTTAAATTTGAAGCATATGAAGAATTTCTTACGACCTTTGAAGCTGGCCTGCCTTGCGGCGGCGTCCATGCTGATTGTTTCCTGCGGCGGCAGCGCGGATTACCGCAGCATCCTGCCCGCAGACTCGTTTATGACCGTGTCGGTCAATCCCGCATCGCTGATGCAGAAGTGCGAAGCCGGCGATTTGGACCAGCATCCGCTTTATGTCCGGATCAAGGCCGAACTGGATAAAGACCAGAACCTCTCCGCCGAGGAGAAGGAGTACCTGCTCGCCTTGCTGAAGAATCCGGGCGAATCGGGTATCGACGTGAAAAAGGATTTTTTCTTCTTTGCGGCGATGGAAGGCACTGTCGATGCTCCCGTTATGCGGGGCGGTCTGCTGCTGCCGATCGGCGACAAGGCCAAATTCGACGCTCTGCTTGCGCGGATCAACGAAAAGAGCGGTGTCACGCCCGAAACCAAGGGCGGCGTTTCGGTCGTCGATCTGGGTAAAGAGGGCGATGCCGGCGTTTTGTGCGCCTACAACGACATCGCGTTCATGGTCTATTTCGTGCAGAACGGCGTTGACGATCTGGCCGGCGACGTGCGCAAGCTGTTCGCCCAGAAGAGCGGCGAGAGCCTGATGGGCGACAAGGCCGTTGCGGAGCAGCTCGCCCGGAAGAACGACGTCAACATGGTGCTTTCGTACGGTGAGATACTCCCCATGATGAACAATCCGATGCTCAGCTCGATGCCCATGATGGATGCGCTGAAGGGGGCGACGATGGTCGGTTCGGTCAATTTCGAGAAGGGCCGGATCGTTACGGAGGCCGCCGTGTCGTACAAGGACAAGGAGAGCGAAGCCAAGATGATGGATTTCTATGCCTATGTCAAGCCCCAGACCGGAGCGCTGCTGCGCTATGTGCCGGCCGCTTCGATCGGCGCGATGTCGCTGGGACTCAACGGCGAAAAGCTCTATTCGATGCTTTCGGCGATGCCCGGTTACGGCATGCTGATGGCAAATCCGATGGTCAAGCAGGTGATGGAACCCTTCGACGGCGACTTCCTGCTTTCCTTCTCAGGAATGGGCATCGACGGCAAATATCCCGTGGCGTCGATGCTGGCGCAGGTGAAAGATCCTGCCGTGCTGCAGACGATCGTCACCAACTTGGCCGGCATGCCGGTTCAGCAGACCGCCGAGGGTGAATACACGTTGAACATGGGCGGCGTGACGATCCTGTTCGGCGTGAAGGGCGACGTGCTCTACTGCACGACCGACGCGGTCGTGAAGATGGCGCTCGACGGCGGCGAAATCGCGTCGATGGAGTCGATGGATAAGATTTTCAAAGGTCAGTCCTCGACCTTCTACCTCGATTTCGAGGGGCTGAACGCGATGATCGCCCAACTGCTCGGCGGCAATGTCACTCCGCAGGCGGAAGCGGCGCTCTCCGTGCTCGGCATGTTCGACGACATGGAAGCCTATGGTACGATGAAGGGCGGCACGATGATCGTAAACATGGTGGACAAGGAGCAGAACTCGTTCAAGACCATTTGCGGCAAGACCGGCGAGCTGATTCGTCAGTACGTGCCGGAAGCGAATTTGTAATATCCGTGGAAACAGAGAAAAGCGGCCGTCCTCGAAGAACGGCCGCTTTTCCTGAAACAGATGATGTATGGAGTCGATTACTTTGCAGCAGGTGCTGCCTGACGCCTTTGCGGGCAATCCGGAGCCGCCGAAATCGGACTTGTGGCTGCATGACGTGACATTCCGCAAGGGGGAGTATTATCTGGTCGAAGCCGCTTCGGGAACCGGAAAGTCTTCGTTGTGCAGTTTTCTGTACGGGGCCAGAACCGACTATGCGGGCCGCATCCTGTTCGACGCTGCGGACTGCCGGACGCTTTCCGTGGCGCAGTGGGGCGAACTGCGCCGCCGGTCGCTGAGCATGCTCTTTCAGGACCTGCGTCTGTTCGGGGAGCTGACCGTGGCGGAGAATCTCGCGCTGAAGAACGAACTTACCCACTTTTTGACACCGGACCGGATCGAGCGCCTGCTCGAAGCTGCGGGGATCGCCGGCAAGCGGGATACTCCGGCCGGGAAGCTCTCGTTCGGGCAGCAGCAGCGCGTCGCATTCATCCGCTGTTTGTGCCAGCCCTTCGATTTCATCCTGCTCGACGAGCCGGTGAGCCATCTCGACGCCGCCAACGGGGAGGTGCTCTCGGCGTTGCTGCTGGAGGGCGCGCAGGCGCAGGGAGCGGGAGTGATCGTCACCTCGGTCGGCAGTCGGCTCCGGCTGCCGTACCATAAAATCTTTACGTTATGAGGTTGCTTTGGAAATTGCTGCGCTGTCATCTGAGCATGGCCCAGACCGTCGGATTCACTCTCGCCGGATTGGTCGGCATGGCGATCGTGCTGACGGCTTTGCAGGCATACCGCGACGTCCTGCCGGTTTTCGACCGGCCCGATTCGTTCATGCGGGGCGATTATCTGGTGCTGTCGAAGCAGGTCGGGGCGCTTCAGGCGATCGGACTGGGCAGCAGCGACTTTACGGCCGAAGAGCTGGCCGACCTGCGGGCGCAGCCCTTCGTGCGCGAAGCCGGGGCCTTCACGCCTGCCGATTACCGGATAAAGGGAACGGTCGGCATGGGCGGCGTGGAGCTTTCGACCTACCTGTTTTTCGAGTCGGTGCCCGACCGCTTCCTCGACGTCGGGGCCGAAAATTGGGATTACAAGGCCGGGGACAGGGACATCCCCATCATCATTCCGCGCAACTACCTGAACCTCTATAATTACGGATTCGCCCGGTCGCAGGGACTGCCGCAGATATCGGAAGGCATCTTCCGCCGGGTCTCACTCGGCATCGAGATTGCGGGTAACGGACATCGGGAGCAGTTCCGCGGGCGGATCGTCGGGTTGTCCAACCGTTTGAATACGATTCTGGTGCCCGATGCGTTCATCCGCTGGTCGAACGGGCGCTTCGGGAGCGGAGCCGCGAAACAGCCGGCGCGGATTATCGTCGAGACCGACCGTCCGGTCGATGCGGCCGTGACGGATTACCTCGCCCGCAAGGGCTATGAAGCCGAGGGGGACCGCCGGGACGACGGCAGGGCGGCCCGCTTCCTGCGGATCGCCGCGGGCGGCGTGGCCGGCGTGGGACTGGTGTTCAGTGCGATGTCGTTCTATATCCTGATGCTGAGTATCTTCCTGCTGTTGCAGAAGAACAGCGGCAAAATGGAGAACCTGCTCCTGCTGGGATATGCCCCCTCCCGTGTGGCGCGGCCCTATCAGCTGCTGACGCTCGGATTGAATCTGGGCGTGCTGTGCGTGGCTCTGCTGGCGGTGTGGCTGGTGCGTCTCTGCTATTTGCCCTCGCTGGCCGCCCTGCAGGAGGATTACCGGCCTGCGGGATTGGGGCTTACGGTTTTGTGCGGCGTTGCGCTTGCGCTGTTGCTTTCGTTGTTCAACGGGGCGGCGATCCGCCGGAAAATCGACGGCCTGAATCGGGTGAGGCGCTGAGGCGCGGCAGTCCGGGCGGTTTGTCCGGAAACGCATGGCCGCAGAGCCTGCCGAATTGTATATTCCGCGGCGCAATCCCGCTCCGGAGTGCGGGAATCCGCGAAAAATGACTATCTTTGTCTGTAGAACACGATATTAACCGAGCAATGAACAGAATAGTAGCACCTTCGATGCTGTCGGCCGATTTCGGCCATTTGGAGCGCGATACGCAGATGATCGACCGCAGTGCGGCCGAATGGGTCCATATAGACGTGATGGACGGTGTTTTCGTGCCGAATATCTCTTTCGGATTTCCCGTGCTGAAAGCCATTCGCAAGGCGACGGCGAAGTGTCTCGACGTGCATCTGATGATCGTCGAGCCGGAACGTTACGTGGCGCGCTTCGCCGAGGCGGGCGCCGACGTGGTGACGTTCCATTACGAAGCCACCTACAACCCCAAGGGATGTATCGAAATGATCCGCAACGCGGGTGCAAAGGTGGGGGTGTCGATCAAGCCGGCCACTTCGGTCGAGGTGTTGCGCGACATTCTGCCGCAGATCGATCTGGTGCTGATCATGAGCGTCGAACCCGGTTTCGGCGGGCAGGCGTTCATTCCCGCGTCGCTCGAAAAGATCGCGCAGCTGCGCGCATTGGCCGACGAGCTGGGGACGGAGACGATCATCGAGGTGGACGGCGGCATTTCGTCGCACAACGCGCACGAGGTTTTCGGAGCGGGCGCCGACGTGCTGGTGGCCGGCAACGCCGTGTTCGGGGCCGAGGACCCGCAGGCCGAGATCGTGAAGATGCTCAACGCCTGACGTGCCGTCCGGTCTCTTCGTCGAGTAGCAGCCGCAGATCGCTTAGCAGCGCTCCGTCGTCGAAGTATTCGCTTCCGTAGGTGAGGTTGAATGCGTAATCGAATCCGGCGGGATTGGCGCCCTGATTGTGCTGGATGATCGTTTCGGCCTTGTCGAGGGCCTTCACCCAGCGTGCCTCCGGCGTCTGGCAGGCTTCGTACTCTTCCCATATTTCCCGTATCGTGGCTCCCGCTTCCGGCGGGAGCAGTCGTGTCAGCCGCTCCATGGCCGCCAGCTCCGAGGCGGCTTTGACTCCGGGCGCGGTCTGCGCAATGGCCGGAACGTCGCCGTCGAAGGCTTCGCCCAGATCGTGAATCAGACACATCAGCACCACCCGTTGCATGTCCAGTTCGGGCCGCTCGCCGGTCAGCACGGCGGCCAGCAGCGCCAGCCGCCACGAGTGTTCGGCGGTGCTTTCGTGCCGTCCTTCCGAGGTGTAGGCGGTGCGCAGTACGTTTTTCAGCCGCTCGGCTTCGCGGATGAAGCGCAGGTATCGGATCAATTTTTCCATGACAGACTTCGTTTCGGATTTCAAAGATAGCGAAAACCGGGAGACAAGGCGGAATTTATTTCGGGCTTCTCCGGGGAGTATCCTATCTTAGGACTTGCAAAGATAGCGATATGTCGGATTAAATCATTAACTTTGCGGTGATTTTACAGATGCCATGATTTCGTTAGACAACCTTACTGTAAGCTACGGGGGCTGGACCCTCTTCGACAATATCTCATTTCTGATCAACCCGAAGGACCGCATCGGTCTGGTGGGCCGCAACGGTGCGGGAAAAACCACGCTGCTGCGCATCATCACGGGCGAACAGCAGCCCACGTCGGGCCATGTGACCCTGAACGGCGAATGTACGATCGGCTATCTGCCGCAGACGATGCGCGTGGCCGACACCACGACGCTGGCCGAAGAGACGGCCAAAGCCTTCGATGAGGTGCTGCGGCTGGAGGCGGAAATCGCCTCTCTGACGCGCGAGATCGCCGAACGCACCGATTACGAAAGCGCCGGATACGAACAGCTTCTGCATCGTCTGAACGACGCGCAGGACCACTACCATATCCTCGGAGGCGACACCCGCGAAGCCGACATCGAAAAGACGCTGCTGGGCCTCGGATTCAAGCGCACGGATTTCGGCCGCGCCACGAGCGAGTTTTCGGGCGGCTGGCGCATGCGTATCGAGCTGGCGAAACTGCTGCTGCGCCGTCCTTCGATCTTTCTGCTGGACGAGCCGACCAACCACCTTGACATCGAGTCGATCCAATGGCTGGAGGAGTACCTGAAAAACTACAACGGGGCGGTGCTGCTCATCTCGCACGACCGCGCTTTTCTGGACAACGTGACCAACCGCACGGTCGAGCTGTCGCTGGGCAAGGTGACCGATTACAAGGTCTCCTATTCGAAATACGTCGTGCTGCGCGCCGAACGCCGGGCGCAGCAGATGGCCGCTTACGAAAACCAGCAGCGGATGATCGAGAAGACCGAAGAGTTCATCGAGAAGTTCCGCTATAAACCCACCAAATCGAATCAGGTGCAGTCGCGCATCAAGCAGCTGGAGCGGCTGGAGCGGCTCGAAATCGAGGAGGAGGATCTTTCGACGCTCAACATCAAATTCCCGCCTGCGCCCCGTTCGGGACAGATCGTGGCCGAGATCAACGAGGCCGGCATGTCGTTCGGGACGAAGCATGTCTTCAGCGGTGCGAATTTCATCATCGAAAAGGGCGACAAGATCGCGCTGGTAGGGCGCAACGGCGAGGGCAAGACCACGCTGGCGCGCATGCTGATCGGCCAGCTGACGCCGACCGAGGGTTCGGTGCGGCTCGGCGCCAACGTCAATATCGGTTACTACGCCCAGAATCAGGACGACCTGATGGACGGCGAATTCACGGTGTACGATACGCTCGACCGGGTGGCGGTGGGGGATATCCGCACCCGCCTGCGCGATATTCTGGGTGCGTTCCTGTTCCGCGGCGAAGACATCGACAAGAAGGTCAAGGTTCTGTCGGGCGGCGAGCGGGCGCGTCTGGCGATGGCCCGCATGATGCTCGAACCGCGCAACCTGCTGATTCTCGACGAGCCGACGAACCATATGGACATGCGTTCGAAGGACATCCTGAAGAGTGCCATCATGAAGTACGACGGCACGGTCGTGGTCGTTTCGCACGACCGTGAATTTCTGGATGGCATGGTGCAGAAGGTCTACGAGTTCCGCGACGGCGGGGTGAAGGAGTACCTCGGCGGTATCTATTACTTCCTTGAAAAGCGCAAGCTGGAATCCCTGCAGGAGATCGAACGCCGCGACGCTCCGGCAAAACCGGCGGCGAATCCCGCGGCGAATCCCGCGGCGAAATCCGCCGCGCAGCCCGCTGCGAACAGGGACGCCGCGGCGTCGGGGAAACTGACCTACGAGCAGCGCAAGGAGCAGGAGAAGCAGCTCCGCAAACTGCGCCGGGCGGTCGAGACGGTCGAAGCGGAGCTGGCCGAAATCGAGAAGCAGATCGCGGCGTATGATGCGAAATTCGCCGCCGCGACCGAATACAACGAAGCCGACTACAAGGCTTACAACGACCTGAAAGCCCGCTACGACCACCAGATGCACGAGTGGGAGAAGGCGTCGTACGAACTTGAAATAGTCGAAGAGCAGGGATAGCCTGCTCGGCCGCATCTCCGGTGTGCGGGATAGGCGATTGGAAAACAGTAAATCATACGGATATGGACAATATCATTTTCGGGATACGTCCCGTGGCCGAAGCGATCGAGGCCGGAAAACAGATCGAAAAGCTCTACATCCGCAAGGGCGCCGAGGGGCAGTTGATGTCGGAGTTGAGAGACCTCTGCTTCCGGCATAAGGTGCGTGTGCAGGAGGTGCCGGTCGAGAAACTCAACCGCCTGACGCGCGGCAACCATCAGGGCGTCGTGGCGCAGATCTCGGCCATCGAATATGTCGGGCTGGCCGATATTCTGGAGCGCGTGCCCGAAGACGAAACGCCGCTGGTGGTGATTTTCGACGGGGTGACCGACGTCCGCAACTTCGGAGCCATCGCCCGCTCGGCCGAGTGCGCCGGGGCGCACGGGCTGATTACGCCGCTGAAGAATTCGGCGCCGGTGAACGCCGAGGCGATCCGCTCGTCGGCGGGGGCGCTGACGGCGATTCCGGTCTGTCGCGTGGGTTCGATCCGCAATACGGTCAAACTGCTGCAAACCGAGGGATTCCAGATCGTCGCCGCGACCGAGAAGAGCCGCAAACTGCTTTACGACGCCGATTTCCGCAAGCCGACGGCTTTGGTGATGGGCGCCGAGGATACGGGCATCTCGAAAGAGGTGCTGAAACTCTGCGACGAGCAGCTGGCGATTCCGCTGATCGGACATATCGAGTCGCTGAACGTCTCGGCGGCCGCCGCCGTGATGCTGTTCGAAGCGGTGCGCCAGCGAATCGCCGAATAATTCATCGAACCGTATAATTGACCGAAGACCATGAAAGCGAAACTGGAACGTTACCTGCGCTGGCTCCGCGAGGGGTTTCTGCAGATGCTGCGCCTGCATCCCGTCGAGAGTGCGCTTACTGTATACGCCTGCGCCGGATGCCTGCTCACCTATGAGTTGGATTGGGACCACTCCCTTCCGAAACTGGCCCTCGCGGCGTTGTTTTTCGCCGTCGCGCTGGTCGTCAATAACCTTGCGGGCCGCGGCCCGTGGCGGCGCGTCTACTGGGTAAGCTGGACGCCGATCGTCCCGCTGTCGCTCTGGGGAGGACTCGAAGCGTGGATAGTCTCGGAGCCGGCTTTCCTGACCTTCGGCATACTGGTCCCGCTGGCGCTGCTGATGTGCCGCCGCGCCGTGCACAACGAACGTTTCGTCTGCGACGCGCTTTTGTGGCTGCGGTCGGGCGTGCTGGCGGTGTTCTTCGCCAATGTCGCCCTCGGACTGTTCGGGGCGATTCTCTTCTCCACGACCTATATCTTCGGGCTGGAGGGGGCGTGGATCGACCATGTGTGGACCTATGCGCTGATCGTTTTCGAGACCTTCGCCGTGCCGGTACTCTTCCTGATGATGGCGGACCGCTGGCGGGAAGCCGGGTATGAGAGCAACCGCATTCTCGAAATCCTGCTCAACTACATCGTCGCTCCGGCGCTGCTGATCTATACGGCCATTCTCTACCTCTACATGGCCAAAATCCTCGTTACGTGGTCGCTGCCCGAAGGGGGCGTCGCCTATCTCGTGTTCGGATTCACGCTTTTCGCGCTGGCCGTGAAGGCGCTGCAGTTCCTGATGCGGAAGCGGCTTTACGACTGGTTTTTCGACCGGTTCAGCCTGATCTCGCTGCCGACGCAGCTTCTGTTCTGGGTCGGTGCGATTCGCCGTACGAGCGAATACGGGCTTACCTCGCCGCGTATCTACCTGCTTGTCTGCGGCGGTCTGATGACCCTTTGCGTGGTGCTGTTCCTCTCCCGGCGCGCGGGACGCTATATGTATGTCTGCCTGACGGCTTTCGCGGTCTTCGCGGCGTTCGCTTACGTGCCGTCGCTCGAACCCGAACGGCTGGCCGTGCGCTCGCAGGTCGGCCGCGCCGTCCGCATCGCCGAATCCCTCGGACGGCTCGGCAACGACGGGCGTTTGATCCTGACCCCCGTGCCGCCGGCCGACAGCGTATATCGGGAGGCGTATCACGGACTTTATGAATCGCTGAAGTTCGTCGAGAGGCGCGATACTGCGGTCTTTGCCCGGTTCGGGACCGAACTTGACGAGTTTGCCGCAATATTCCCGGAGCGGATGCGCAGCTACGTGAGGTGGGGTTGCGATTACTGCAATTCATATTGCGTCAATAATATCATCGAACTGGAAGCGCCCGTCAATGCCCGGTTCGAGGTAAATGCCGAATATCCGCATTACTATATGAATCTCCGGGGCTGGAGTGACAGCAGCTATCATTTCGGTGGTGATACGCTCCGGCTGTTTCTGGGCGAGGAGCGTGCCGTGCACCGGATTCCCTGCCGGGAACTGCTCGAACGCCAGCTGAAAGAGAGCGGATTCGAACCCTCCGAAGGGTGTGAGCCGACGTCCGATCAACTGTTGCGGCTGCTGGACTACCGCGACGACCGTTGCCGGATTCTGTTCGAGAATATCAAGTTGGAACGTACGGATTCGGCCGTTGTAATACAGGGACTGTCGATCAATGCCGTGCTGATGCGATGATTTCGACCGTGACGCATCCCCGGCTGGGCGAGGTGACTCTTTCCCGGACGCGGCGCGCACGCCGTATCTCGATCAGCGTGCGCGGTACGGGGGCCGTGCGGGTCTCTTTTCCGTACGGCGTTTCGGTCCGCAGGGCCATGGAGTTCCTCGACCTGAAGGCCGACTGGGTCGAGCAGGCCCGCGTGCGTATGGCGGCCCGGATGCCTGTGGAACCCCCGCTTCCGCCCGCCGAGGCCAAAGCCCGCATCGAAGAGCTGCGCCGCGCCGCCAAAGCCGATCTCCCGGCGCGTATCGAGCGGCTGTCGCAGCTGACGGGGCTGAAATACGCCAAACTCACGATTCGGGCTTCGCGTACCAAGTGGGGGAGTTGTTCGGGGCGTAATACCATTTCGCTGAGCCTTTTTCTGATGACCCTGCCCGAACACCTGCGCGATTACGTGATCGTCCACGAACTCTGCCATACCGTCCACCACAACCATTCGCCGCGTTTCCATGCGCTCGTGGACCGCATGGTCGGGGGCAATGAAAAAGCCCTTAACCGTGAGTTAAGGGCTTTCGCAATCCGTTGAGCCTCGGCAGTCCTATTTCTGGCCGAGTATCTCCTTTTCACCCTTGTAGGTGAACGCCATGAATACGATCGAGAGGAAGCAGGCCGCGATGAGCAGGATAAACGTCCAGTCCCAGCCTGCGGCTTCGGCCACGGAGCCGATCACGATATTGGCCAGAATGGCCGTGCCGAGGAAGTAACCGAAGAATCCGGTCAGTCCGGCGGCCGTTCCCGCCGCGTTTTTCGGAGCGAGGTCGAGCGCCTGCACGCCGATGAGCATTACCGGACCGTAGATGAAAAATCCGATGGCGATCAGCGACATGGTGACGATGAAATAGTTCGACGAGAACTGCCAGTAGAGGAAGATGAATACCGCGACGATCGCCATGAAGAGGATCGTGGGAACGGCGCGCCGTCCGTGGAATACCTTGTCGCTCAGCCAGCCGCAGATCAGCGTGCCGGGAATGGCGGCGAACTCGTAGGCGAAGTAGGCCCAGCCGGCCTGCTTGATGTCGTAACCCTGCGCGTCGCGGAGGTAGGTCGGGGCCCAGTCGAGACATCCGTAGCGTACCATGTAGACGAAAGCGTTGGCGATGGCGATGAACCACAGCAGTTTGTTGTTCAGGACGTATTTGAAGAAGATTTCGCGGGTCGTGAGCACTTCCTCCTGCTTGGCGCTGTAATTTTTCGGGTAGTCGTTGCGCCATTTCTCCACCGAGGGAAGGCTGCACGACTGCGGCGTGTCGCGGATGAGCACGTAGGCGAGGATGGCGATGAAGATCGCGACGACCGCCGGGAAAAGATAGGTTCCTATCAGGAAATAGAGTTCTGTGTGGCTGCCGCAGAACCATGAGCCGAACCAGATGGCGCCGTAGACGGCCATCGGGCCGACCAAAGCCCCGCCCACGTTGTGGGCGCAGTTCCAGATCGACATCTTCGTGCCGCGCTCCTTGATCGAGAACCAGTGGGTCATGACGCGGCCGCACGGAGGCCAGCCCATTCCGTTGAACCAGCCCACGAGGAAGTTCAGGACCGCCATGATGAAAATGGCCAGCCGCTTGTGCTCCGGGCCGAGCAGCGTAACCGGAACGATCATGAACATCATCGACAGGGCGGCCAGCACCAGTCCCAGCGGCAGGAATACGCGCGCGTTGCTGCGGTCGGAGACACTTCCCATCAGGAATTTGGACAGGGCGTAGGACACGGCGTTCATTGCCAGCACGATGCTCAGTTCGCTCTGGTCAAAGCCGAGCAGGGCGAGCTCCGGGATCGCCATCGAGAAATTTTTCCGGACGATGTAGAATCCGGCGTACCCGATGAAGATGCCGAGAAACACCTGCAGACGCATGCGTTTGTATTTCGCATCGACCTTGTCGGCCTCCATTTCCGGTTTATAGGCAGGGGGTTGAAGAATTTTCCACATAATTGACGTGGGGCTCGACGCAGGAACCCGATTGAGTTGAAGTTGGTATTGGTTCATTCATGGCGACGTGCGTCCCTGCGTCGGACCCGCGTCGGGGCGTTCGGCTACGCCCGGTCATTTTCCAAATCCTCCCGAATCCCTCCTCGCGGAGAGGAGAAATTCGGGATTCTTCGGATTTGTTCCCTATAAAAGTTGTTTCGTTCGTTCGGTCTAAGCCTCGGCTTCTCCTGCAAAGATATAAGTTTTCGCCAATTCCGTGAAATCTTTTACCTGCCCGTCGATCCATGCCTGATCGCGTCCGAGTTCCTTGGCCATGAGCTGAGCCACCTTCGGAGCCGCGGCCATCGCTTCGCGGGCGTCGACGAAGAGCAGGCGTACGCGGCGCGAAAGCACGTCTTCGACCGTCATGGCCATCTCTTCGCGCACGGCCCAGAGTACTTCGGCATAGGTGTAGCCGTACTTCGGCGAGAGTTTTTCGCCCAATTCAGGCTGCTGCTTGATAAGCTCCAGAATCTTCGGCTCGTCGCTGCCGTATACGTACATGTGGTCCGTCAGATCGGGATTCTTGCGGTAACCGTGGATGTGCAGTTTCTTGGTGACGCACTTGCGGGCCGGAAGTTTCGCGACTTCGATCGCCTTGTCCACCGTGTCCTCGGCCATCAGACGGTACGAGGTCCACTTGCCGCCCGTGATCGTAACCAGACCGTTGTCCGATACGATGATCTTGTGGCTGCGCGAAATCTCCTTCGTGTTCTTGCCCTCCTTCTTGGGCGCCGCCAGCGGACGCTGGCCCGCGAAGACCGAAAGAATATCCTTGTAGGTCGGAGCCGGGTTCATGTAGAGTCCCGCCGTGCCGAGGATGAAGTCGATCTCCTCCTTGAGCGGGCGCGGGTCTTCCTCTGCCTTGGGACGCACGATGTCCGTGGTGCCGACGACGACTTTGTCGTGCCAAGGCACGGCGAACAGCACGCGGCCGTCCGAGGTCTTGGGAACCATGATTGCGTAGTCGCTCTGCAGGAACTTCATGTCGAGTACGATATGCACGCCCTGACTCGGCGTCACCATTCTGCGGTGTGTCGGGCTGTCCATGTGCATGATGTCGTCCACGAAGCAGCCGGCGGCGTTTACGACGCTGCGCGCTTTGAGCGTGTGCTCCTCGCCGGTGAGGTTGTCCACGAACTTCACGCCTGCGGCGCGGCCCGCCGCGTCATGCACGATGCCCGTGACGGTAGCCTGATTGACGACCGTGCCGCCGTTTTCGACGCAGGTCTGCGCGAGGTTCACGGCCATACGCGAGTCGTCGAACTGTCCGTCGTGGTACACCACGCCGCCTTTCAGTCCCTTCTCGACCGAAGTCGGGATGTATTTCATTACCTTTTTCGCCGAAATGTATTTCGAACGTCCGTAGCCGAAACCGAACGAAAGCATGTCGTAGAAGGTCAGACCGCAGAAATAAAGAAAATTATCCCAATACCTGTAGTTCGAGATCACGAAGGCTTGGTCTTTCACCAGATGGGGGGCGTTCGCCTTCATGCGGCCGCGTTCGCGCAGCGCTTCGAGCACCAGCATGACGTCGCCCTTCTGCAGGTAGCGGACGCCGCCGTGTACGAGCTTGGTACTGCGGCTCGAAGTGCATTTCGCAAAGTCGGTTTTTTCGAGCAGCGCCACGCTCATGCCGCGCGTCGCGGCATCGACGGCGACGCCGAGACCCGTTGCGCCTCCGCCGACCACGACGATATCCCAAACTTTGTCTTTTTCGGATAGTTTTTTGATTTGTGCAAGTCTTTCCATAGTTAGTGAATTTCGTTTCGCAACAAAATTACATATGATTTTTTGTATTTCAAAATAAAATATGTTTTATTTCATAATATTCCGTTTCGATATGCTTCCTTTGCGCAAGAATGGTTATTTCTTCTGCCCGTTCCGGCGGATTTCGAATTATTTTTCTTATCTTGCATTACGAAACGATTAAACTTTACTCACATGAACAAATCCGGCGAAGAGACTATTTTGAGCCTTCCGGAACGTCATAACCGGATTCTTGCGCTGCTTCAGCAGAACGGCTCCATCTCCGTGGCCCAACTGGCCGAACTGTTCAAGGTCTCGGAGGTCACCATCCGCAAAGACCTCTCCTATCTCGAACAACAGAAAAAATTGTACCGAACTCACGGCAGTGCGATTCTGATCAGTCCCTATATTAGCGACCGCCATGTCAATGAGAAGGAAAAAAAGAACGTCGCGGAGAAGCGGGCCATCGGCGCCAAGGCCGCCAGCCTGATCGCGCAGGACGATTCGATCATCATCGCGTCGGGAACCACCATGGCGTTTCTGGCGCGCGAAATAAAGCCCGTAGGCCATCTGACCGTCATTACGGCGGCGGTGCCCGTCACTTCGATCCTTTCGCAGGACGCCAACATCGACGTGATTCAGCTCGGCGGCATCACCCGCAGCAGTTCGGTGTCGGTCGTAGGGCCTTTCGCCGAGCAGATGCTCCGCCACTTCAATTGCAGCAAGCTGTTCGTGGGCGTGGACGGCATCGATCTGGAATTCGGCCTTACGACGACCAACATGCTCGAAGCGACGCTCAACGGGGCGATGATGAACGCCGCCCAGAAAGTGATCGTGCTGGCCGACAGTTCGAAGTTCGGCCGTCGCGGCTTCAGCAAGATCTGCGATCTGGAGGCCGTAGATCGCATCATCACCGACAGCGGCATTCAGCCCCTTTACCTCGAACGGCTCCGCGAGCGCGGAATCGAGGTGATCGTGGTCGATGCGTGACGAGCCTTTCGGCAACTTTTCCATGATCGTATGATTCGTTAAAACAAAAAACAACCGTGATTTTCACGGTTGTTTTTTGTTGTGTTTGAAGAACGCTTGATGGAGTTTCAGGAGATAAGGTGCATATATTCGGCGATTCGGCATGCTTCGATCGAAGTGTCGGCCTTCAGTTTGCTCAGGATGTTCTGGCGGTGGCGGTTGACGGTATGGATGCTGATGGAGAGCAGTATGGCTATCTCTTTGCTCATTTTGCCGGCACTGATTAATTGCAGGACCTCCTTCTCCCGGTCCGACAGCAGGTTGTCGGACCGGCGTGTTTCGGGTGATATTATTTCGCCCGTGGCAGAATTGACGAACGTGTAATCCGGCTGAACCGTGCAGACCGAGTCGTAGAGACAGAGCGCCATGCGCAGGCTGCCGTTCGGGGTGCTGCCGATGTAGAACATGCGGTGGCGGATCGGGACGTAGATGTCTGTTGCATCACGCATGCGAATTTGCCCGGAGACATAGTAGTTGACTCGCTCCGCAATCGGGATTTCTTGCAGGAATCCGAAAAAGCGGAGTTCCTGCGTGTGTTTTTCCAGCAGGTCGTCGGGATGTATTCGGTCGAAGATTTTTTCTTCCCAGATCGAAGCAATCGTTTCTTCGGTAGTGTGTTCGGCTAGCCCCAGCCGGACCGCGGTTCTGCCGTTGTAAATACGGCTCGTATTCGATTGCAGGTCACTCAACACGGCCAATGCGTTTTCCGTCCGCACGTATGCAAGTGCCGTCTGCCTGCACTCCTCCCATAGGAGGGCTTCGGAGTGTTCGTCGTCGAAATTCTGACGTAGCAGTTTTTCGTTCAGTGTGCTTACGATATTCATAGTTTGGGAATGGTTACTAATCAGTATTGCTCCGGTCGTTGGGATGCCGTACCTTTGCAAAGGTAATTTAATCATCAAAAAATCCGAACATATGAGGAAAATACTTTTGGCTTGCTTGGCTTTGGCGGTTGCAGAAGTCACATGCGCCCAGAGTCTTGAAAAGATTCAATGGTTCAACGAGCCGGAACGGTGGACGGCCGAGGACGGAATTCTTACGATGCAGGTTCCGCCGCATTGCGACTACTGGCGGGTTTCACATTACGGTTTCACGGTTGACGACGCTCCGTTCTGTTATGCGACCTACGGCGGGGAGTTCGAAGCGAAAGTGAAAGTGACGGGTGATTACAAAACCCGTTTCGATCAAGCGGGACTGATGCTGCGCATCGATGCCGGGAATTATATTAAGGCGGGCGTCGAATTCGTTGACGGAAAATTCAACCTCAGTACTGTCGTGACTCATGGAACCAGCGATTGGAGCATCATTCCGCAGGATGGAGCGGTTCCGTTTGTGTGGATCAAGGCCGTACGGCGGCTCGATGCCGTGGAGATATTCTATTCGTTCGACGATAAGGAGTATGTGATGATGCGAAATGCATGGCTGCAGGACAACACCCCGGTTATGGTGGGGCTTATGGCTGCCAGTCCCGATGGAGAGGGATTCGAAGCGAAGTTCGAAAACTTTTCTGTAAAACATCTGCCCGATATGCGGCGAATGGAATGGTTGAAGCGGAATGCCGAATAAGGCGGACGGGCTGGAAGTTGGCTCGTAAAACAGGAGCGGTCCGGTTTTCCCGGACCGCTCCTGTTATATATAAGGCCACAATTGTTATTTCAGCAGCGCCTGCAGGCGTTCGGGATAGTCGGTGGTGATGTAGTCCACGCCGAGGTCGATGAAGTAGCGCATGTCCTCCTCCGTGTCCACAGTCCAGACATTGACTTCGAGGCCCTCTTTGTGGGCCTGCTCCACCCACTTGGGATTTTTGCGGAGCACGCTCATCGAGTAGTCGATACCGGTCAGGCCGAGTTTTTTGATGCTGCGGGGAGCCAGATCGCCGTTGAGGTAGAAGATGCGGCCGTCGGGCATCAGCTTCTTGAACGCAAGACAGGCATTGATTGAGAAGGCGATGATGTCCGTGCGGTCGAGCAGGTTGTATTTGCGCAGGGCCTTGACGATCTTTTCGGCTGCGAGATCCTCGCGCTTGAGGTCCGAAAGCGACTTCATTTCGAGGATCAGGCGCGTATTGGGCTTGGTGGCTACCAAACGCAGGTAGGCGTCGAGCGTCGGAATGTTCTCGCCGTTGGGGAGCACGATCGAGGTGATCTCCTTGAGCGTCGATTTCTCCATATTGATGTCGGTGCCTTTGTAGACGCGGTCGTGGTTGACGATCAGCTTGTCGTCGGCCGTGAGCCATATGTCGATTTCCGAGCCGAAAACGCCGACCGAATCGGCCTTCGTGAACGAAGCCAGTGAGTTCTGGGCCGAATTGGGGGCGGTCCAGTAGCCGCGGTGCGAAATTACTTTGGGTTGTGCGGCGACCGCGATGCTTCCGGTGAGGAGCATGGCGGCAGCAAGGATGAGTTTTTTTGTCATATCGTTTGAAATGTTGGTTGAGTGCTTATAAAACGAAACTTTTACAAAGTTAGAAAACATTTCCGGAATAACAAGCTGAAAGCCCTGCAAAGCGTAATTTTTCGCAATGATCGGCCGCTTTGGTCTCTTTCGGTGCGTTTTGAAACGAAAGTGAAAATGACGAATAGATGGATTTTTCGGCCGGAAAATGCTGGGAATTCAGGATTTTTTTCTATCTTCGTATGATGCAGAGACGATTTATTAACTTAAAAAACTTCAATAACCAATGAACGAAAAAGTCAGTAAGAAGTTCGGAGAGCTTTACGGCTCCGGAGCTATTCTCTTCGCTTCGCCGGGTCGTATCAACCTGATCGGCGAACACACGGATTACAACGGGGGCTTCGTTTTCCCCGGCGCCGTCGATAAGGGTATCGTCGCGGCCATCAAGCTCAACGGCACGGACAAGGTACGCGCCTATGCGCTGGACCTCGGCGAAAGTGCGGAGTTCGGACTGAACGAGGCGGACAAACCCGCCCAGAGCTGGGCCTGCTATATCTTCGGCGTCTGCCGCGAGATTCAGAAGCGCGGCGGCAAGATCGGCGGCTTCGACACGGTATTCGCAGGAGACGTTCCGCTGGGTGCCGGCATGTCTTCGTCGGCGGCGCTCGAATCGACTTACGCTTTTGCGCTGAACGATCTCTACAGCTGCGGAATCGACAAATTCGAGCTGGCGAAGATCGGTCAGTCCACCGAACACAATTACTGCGGCGTGAACTGCGGTATCATGGACCAGTTCGCTTCGGTGTTCGGCAAGAAGGGCAACCTGATCCGTCTGGACTGCCGCTCGCTGGAATATGCCTATTTCCCGTTCGATCCGAAAGGCTACAAACTCGTCCTGCTCGATTCGCGCGTGAAGCACGAGCTGGTGGGGTCGCCCTACAACGACCGCCGCGCGTCGTGCGAGCGCGTCGCCAAGATGCTCGGACTGGAGTTCCTGCGCGGTGCTACGATGGAGCAGCTCGACGCCATTAAGGATAAGATTTCCGAGGAGGATTACAAGCGCGCCCGCTATGTGATCGGCGAGGAGAAGCGCGTGCTCGACGTTTGCGAAGCGCTCGAAAAGGGCGATTACGAAACTGTCGGCAAACGCATGTACGAAACCCACTGGGGCATGTCGAAGGACTACGAGGTATCGTGCGAGGAGCTGGACTTCTTGGCGGAGGTCGCCGAGGCGTGCGGCGTCACGGGTTCGCGTATCATGGGCGGCGGCTTCGGCGGCTGCACGATCAATCTCGTGAAAGACGGGCTTTACGACAACTTCATCGCTACGGCCAAAGAGAAGTTCAACGCCAAGTACGGCCATGAACCCAAAGTCTATGAGGTGGTGATCTCCGACGGCTCGCGTCGGTTGGAGTAACTCCCCGAAACCTATCAAGCAAAGGCCCCATCCGAAGATGGGGCCTTTTTATGTCGTTACGATCGTTTTATTCGGGCAGCAGGGACTGCGTGGTCAGCGGATGCTGGATATAAATGGGGTTGGTCAGGGCGATCATGCTGCCGTCCTCGGCGCGGAGTTCGGCCCGGACCCAGAGCGAACGCTCTGGAATGGAGACGACGACGGTGCCCGGCGCGATCGAAGTGTCGGAGAACCATCCCTGCTGGTCCGTAAGCCGCAGCCGGCCGGCGGTGTTGCTCCGGAACTCGGCCTGCATCTTGCCGCTGCGGAGCAGGGTGTCGCCGATGTCGGCATGCTGTACGGGCGTCGCCGAATTGCGGACCTGCATGCCGATCTCGACCGAGGTGTCCCGCGCCATGTAGCTGCGGCCTGCGGCGATCGCGTCGATGACCGCCTCGGCGGAAAGCGCTTCGGCGCGGACGACCGTGTGGGGCGAGGCGATGTTGCCGCCGCGATGGAAGTCGGTCGAAGCGACGGCGAATTTGCGGTTGCCGCCCACGAGCAGGGTATGCCATAATTCTACGGCCCGTTCGTTGGCGGGACTCCATGCGCTGTTCCAGACCTCGATGCCGTCCATCGGGGTTACGTCGTACAGGAAGTCGAGGTTGTAGGGGTGGTTGGCGACCAGCAGCCGTCCGGCCTTTCGGGCTTTGGCCACGGCCTTGCGGTAGCGGAGCGTGTCGTTGTGGTGAATCCGGAAGTCGATCCATGCGTGCGGGTCGAGACCGAAGATGTTCCAGTGTCCCTGACCGTAGGTGACTTCCATGCCGTTGATCACGAGGAATTCCGGGTCCTGAACTTCGCCCCAGTGCAGGAGGGCCGAGGTGGTGTTGTGGTCGGTCGAAACGATGCCGTCGAGTCCCGAAGCCTTGCCGAGCGCGATGACTTCGGCCGGCGTCAGCCGTCCGTCCGAGTGGACCGTATGTACATGGGGTGCGATGCGGTACCAGCCGGGTTTGTCGTTCAATTGCGGAGCCGCGTACGACGGCGCGGGGAGTTTTTTTGCCCGCGGACCTTCCGTAAGGGTGATTTTCAGCGTCCAGTCGGTGGTGCGCCCTGCCGTCGTGGGCATCTGGATGACGGTCCACCGGCCCCGATTGATCCGTCCGGCGAGATAGCCGGGCGTGGCCTCCGTTTCGCCGATTTCGAAACTGCGGCGTGCGCCTCCCGACCAGCCGCGGAATCCCGGACCTTCGAATCCGGCTCCCCGCTCGTCGAAGATGCCGAGGTCCAGATTGCCCGGACGCGCTTCGCCCGAACCGAGATGCTGGGTTACGCTGATCTTTACGATGCCTTCGGGTACGGTGAACGAGGTGTAGACCGGAACATAGTATTGTCCGGGAGTAGCCTTGCCTGAGAAGGTGAGTTCATGGATTTTGGGTGCTTTGCCTGCGCCGAATGCGGCCGGGTGCGGCGTCAGCAGGCCCGATATTGCCAGCAGGAGCGCTGAAATCCGGATGCGGGTGTTTGTCATGGGTGGAGCGTTTATGGGGCGGATTGTATTGCGATCGTTTATTCGAGGATTTTTTGCAGCAGAATTTCATCGCCGTAGCCGCCCGGCCGCCATAGCCAGTCGCGTTTGATGCCGACTTCGGCGAATCCCGCTTTGGCGAAGAGTCTCCGGCTGGGGGCGTTGTCGGAACCGACGTTGCACCAGAGCTGGTGCAGGTTCAGCACCTCGCGGGCGTAACGGCATGCCGTCTCCACGGCATCCGACGCATAGCCTTTGCCGCGCAGCGCGTCGTCGTGGATCAGGATTCCGATGCCTGCCCGGCGGTTGATCGGGTCCAGCTCGAAAAAGTCGAGCGCCCCGACGGGGATGCCGCCGAGGGTTTCGATGACGAGCCGCTGCTGGCGGGTCTGAAAGATGTCGAACTGCTGTTCCTGAATGAACCGTTCGAGCGTGTGGCGCGAAAAGGGGGCCAGCGTGCCGCTGACGCTCCATACCGCCGTGTCGTTCTCCCAAGCGTACATCAGGTCGATGTCGCCCGGTTCCAAGGCTCGCAGCCGCGTTGTCCGGCCTTCGAGGTTCATCAGATGCCGATGATCTTGTTGCGGATAAGCATCGCCACGCCCCAAGCGTTGGCATTCTCGGTCATCTTCGATACGCGGAATTTGGTATCCTTGTAGACGAGGTTGAGCGAGTATTTGTTGGTCGCCGATTTGAGGGGCAGCATGATATAGTCGCCGGCCGCGGCCATGTTGCCGCCGACGATGACCGTTTCGGGATTGAACGTGTTGATGAGGAAGGCGACGGCCTTGCCGACCTTTTCGCCCGCCTCTTCGATCAGTTCGATCGAAAGGTTGTCGTCGTTCTTCGCCGCGGCGATGATGTCATCGATATGGATGCTCTTCTGCTTGTCGTACTTCTCCTTGAGGATCGTGTTCACGCCTCTTTCGATCAGGTGGCTCATCTTGTCCTCGATGGCGATGCCCGAAACCTCGGTTTCGAGACAGCCTTTTTTGCCGCACGAGCAGATGATTTCGTTGTCGAAGAACGGAATATGGCCGAACTCGCCTGCGAAGCCGCTTTTGCCGTAGTACAGCTGTCCGTCCACGACGATGCCGATGGCCACGCCGCGGCCCATGTGGAGGTAGAGCACGTTGCTCTCGTCCTTCGACTTGCCGCAGGTATACTCCGCGTAGCAGCGGGCGCGGGTGTCGTTTTCGAGCAGGACGCGGATGCCCACGCGCTCTTCGAGCAGGTCGCGCAGCGACTGTTCGCTGGTGGTGAAGTATTTGTAGCTGCGGCCCGTGTCGGGATTCACGCGGCCCGTCATGCAGACGCCGAGTCCCAGAATCTTGCCGCGGTCGATGCCGCAGGTGGCGATGAAGTTTTCGATGTTGGTGCAGATACGTTCGATGCACTGCGGACGGTCGAGCAGTTCGAACGTGTAGTCGTACTCCTCCTTGATGATGTTGTTCTGCAGGTCGGTGATCAGGAACGTCATGTTGTCGCGTCCGACGTTCACGCCCGCGAAATAGATAGCCGAGTTGGCGAGACCGAAGATGTTGGGACGGCGTCCGCCGGGGGTCTCTACCTTACCCAGATCCGTGACGATGTTCTCATCGACCAGCTCCTGCACGAGTTTGGTGATTGTCGGCACGCTGATATGCAGCTCTTTGGTCAGCTCCGAAAGCGTGCATTCGCCGTTCACCGCCATGTGGGCGATGATGTTGCGCTTGATGATACTGTTCTTGTGTGAAATACCCTTCAGGGTATCGTCTTCGTGTTTGTTGAAAAATTCGGTGAGTGATGTCATCCGTGCTATCCCATTTTTAACTAAACCTTTGCAAATATAATAAGTATATTTAAAAAACGCAACATGTTTTTAATAAAATTTAATAAATTTTGTTTCAAAAGTTTTTAAACGAAAAGGAACGATCTGATTGTCAGACCGTTCCTTTTACCGTTGCGCCTTTTTATTTTATAGTGTCGATTTCGATTCGACCGTTGCTTCGGGGTTTACTTTCTTGATAAGACCCTGAAGTACAGTGCCGGGGCCGAGTTCGGTGAACTCCGTCACGCCGTCGGCGAGCATGTTCTTCACGATGTAGGTCCAGCGTACCGGAGCCGTCAGCTGTGCGATCAGGTTCGCTTTGATCTGGGCGGGATCGGTATAGGGTTTTGCGTCCACGTTCTGGTATACGGGGCAGACGGGTGCTTGGAACGGCGCTTCGTTGATCGCCTTCTCCAGCTCCTGCTTGGCGGGCTCCATCAGCGGCGAGTGGAACGCTCCGCCCACGGGCAGACGCAGTGCGCGGCGGGCGCCTGCGGCTTTGGCTTTCTCGCAGGCGGCTTCAACAGCCTCTACGGCGCCTGAGATGACGAGCTGTCCGGGGCAGTTGTAATTGGCAGCCACGACCACGCCGTCGATCGACGCGCAGATATCCTCGACGGTCTTGTCGTCCAGACCGAGGATGGCGGCCATCGTGCCGGGCTGTGCCTCGCAGGCGGCCTGCATGGCCAGAGCACGTTTCGATACGAGTTTCAGGCCGTCTTCGAACGAGAGCGCTCCGGCGACGACCAGCGCCGAGAATTCGCCCAGCGAGTGTCCTGCAGCCGCATCGGGTTTTACGCCGAGCGCCTTGGCCATGATTACCGAGTGGAGGAATACGGCAGGCTGCGTTACCTTCGTCTGCTTCAGCTCCTCGTCCGTACCTGCGAACATGATGTCCGTGATGCGGAAACCGAGAATCTCGTTGGCTTTCTCGAACAGCTCCTTCGCTTCGGGTACGTTGTCGTAAAGGTCTTTGCCCATACCGACTGCTTGGGCACCCTGACCCGGAAATACGTATGCGTGTTTCATAATCTTTGCTTAAATTTTTTGTTAGCGACGGCAAAGATACGAATTTATTTCCTAACTTTGCACCGCAATGGTTCACAAAGGGCCGGGCAAGGCCCCGTGTGATTAAATGGGAATGCCGTGTAAATCGGCAGCAGTTCCCGCTGCTGTAAGTTCCGTCAATTGCCGCACACTCTTTAGCCACTGGCTCCGGCCGGGAAGGCGTAGCGGCAGGAACGAGCCAGAAGACCTGCCTTGCGTCTCCCGGTGGGAGAATTCTCGATTTTCGGACAGGCTCTGCGGAGAACGGAGCGCTTCGGACGGTGGCACTGGGTGTCGGACGTTTGTTGTGAAGGCGGCATATATAATAGGTATGCGCCGGGCTGTGTAAAACGGGGATTCGATTCCGGGAGTTCGGGACCGGATTTTTTTATTTTATACAGATAACTTAAACAAACGAAAGATGAAAAAACTTTTACTGATCGCTTTTGCGGCGCTTGCGTTCGCGGCCTGCTCGGACGATGACAAGACGCCGACCCCCCCCCATGTTGAAACAATAACTTTTAGTGATGCCGAACTTGGTGCTGACGGATACTTGTGGGGTAAGAAGCTGGCTACTGATGAGGATGGCTCGTTGGTGTTCGAAGGGGTTATTTATAAAGAAGGCAAGGCTTCCTTCCTGTCTTATTTTTCAGATTTCGGCGGCGTATGGGATACTTGGTGCAAGTTTGCCATATCCGGCTGCCATGATAAGGTGACCGAGGGGACAGATAATCAATTTAGTGTTTATACGACAGTCGATGACGGTCAGAATAAATTTGCGGTTGCATACGATATGAAGGGAATGGGCCCCGGATATACATTTAATCCTGCAGTTGAGTTTTCGACGCCTGTTTCTCCTGTTTCGGTTCGTGTTGCCAATAATACGTGGACCTATCTCCACCTTAAGGGTGATTATAGTGATTACAGCGTGTCGATTATTGGCTTCGACGGTGAAACCCAGACCGGAAAAGTTGATGTCCCCCTTGCTGCGAATAACAAAATCGTTGCAGATTGGAATACCGTGGGACTGGATAAATTGGGAGTGGTGACAAAAATAATTTTTTCTGTCGAGTGTAGTGACAAGATGGCTCCGACGTATTTCTGTATCGATGATCTTGTTTATTCGGAATAATTTTTATTTATAGAATCGTGATGAAAAATTTAGTTTGAATTTTTATAGCTGCTTGCATTTTTGCCGCCTGCTCGGACGATGACGGCCCCAAGACGCCGCCCGTCGAGTACGATGTGATCTCTTTCGAACCCGCGGAGGGGATGCTCGACTTCAAAGGCAACGCCGCTGCGCTCCGGACCGTGACGATCGTCGGAGAATGGGCCGGCGGCTCCTTCGACGATGTGTTGTGCGGCAGGGAATACATGAACGAAGAGGATGCCAACGGTAATTTTTTCGACGGACTCCTCTTCACGACTGCTGACCGAAAGATCGGTTTCGGCTCCTATTTTTGCGACATGTCGAAAAACCAGTTCGGAGCCTATGACACTTGGGGCGGTTTTGCGCTTTCGAAGAACTATTCGCAGACTCCGACGGCCGACGGGTCGCCAGATTACAAAGGGAGCCATTTTTCGGCGTGGACCAAGTCGGGAGCCAACAATACCGCGACATTCGCCCTCGCTTATTTCAACGATTACGGCGCTTATGATTACAATACGCCCAAGATCGAATTCAGCGAGAGGCGGGAAGTCGCCCATCTGTATATGGCCAACGCGACCGTAACGGGACAGTCCCAATCCTCCCTGAGCGATTACTGGTTCAAGGTTTCGGTGACCGGATATAGCGGAGGTGTCAAAGGAAAAACGATCGAGCAGGTGCTTATCAGCGGGAAATCCATCGTTTCCGATTGGGTGAAGGTCGATTGCTCGTCGCTCGGTGCTGTCGATGAACTGCGTTTCGGTGTGATGTCGAACGATGTGAGCGGCGGATTTCTGAATTGCCCCTCCTATTTCTGCATCGACGAGATCGCTTTGGTGAAACAGACGAAATAAGTTGAGCCGCGCTGTTTGGAGATTAGTACAGCTCAAACGAATTCCCCGTACGGACTGCCTTGCCGTACGGGGAATTTTATTTGTATGGGAGCGTCCGGATGCCGGGGCGAAATCCAGCCGGAAATCCGGGCCTCCGAAATGTGCGGATACGGTTTCGGACGGTCGTACGACCGTCCGAAGGGCCGCTCCGGCATTATCAGATCAGGTTCTCTTTCTCGATGTCCTTGAAATAGCGGTACGTGCCGACTTTCAGTTCGACGGTCGCGGGTTCGTCGCATACGACGATTCCGTGCGGGTGTACCTGCATGGCCGAAATCGTGCAGACATGCGAGTAGGGACCTTCGACGCACTGCTGCAGGGCGCGGGCTTTCTTGTGGCCGAGCGCGAGGATCAGCACCTGCTTCGAATCGAGCACCGTGGCGACGCCTACCGACATGGCCTGCTTGGGAACCTTGTTCACGTCGTTGTCGAAGAAGCGCGAATTCACGACGAGCGTGTCGTAAGTCAGCGTCTTGACGCGCGTACGCGAGTTGAGCGACGAAAAAGGCTCGTTGAACGCCAAGTGTCCGTCTTCGCCGACACCGCCCATGAAGAGGTCGATGCCGCCCGCCTTGCGGATTTTCTCCTCGTATTCGTCGCACTCCTTCTGCAGGTCGGGGGCGTTGCCGTTGAGGATATTGACGTTGGCCGGGTTGATGTCCACGTGGTTGAAGAAGGTGTTCCACATGAACGAATGGTAGCTTTCGGGGTGCTCTTCGGGAAGCCCGACGTACTCGTCCATGTTGAACGTAACGACATCCTTGAAGGAGACCTTTCCGGCCTTGTTCAGCGCGATCAGCTCTTTGTATGTCGTCAGCGGGGTCGAACCCGTAGGCAGTCCCAGTACGAAGGTGCCTCCGGCCGCCTGTTTCTTGTTGATTTGCTCTACGATGTAGCGCGCTGCCCAGCGGCCTGCGTTTTCCTGCGTGTCTTCGATAATCAGTCGCATAGATTGAATGGTTGAATTATTGGGTTATTGATTGTTTTTTCATTTGCGGGGGCTCGTCAGAACATCTTCACGAATACCTCGATTGCCTGATACTCCGCCATGCCGAGCTTGTCGTAAAGCTTGGCGGTGTTCTGCGTGCGCTCTTCGGCGCGCTGCCAGAATTCGCGGGGGTCGCTGCCGGGGAAGGGCATGATGTCCTTCTGCGAGAGGTGGCGGTAGATGGCGTGACGCTTCATGATCAGCTCGTCGGGCGACAAGGGCACCGCCATGTCGACCATGCCGAGATCCCATTCCATCCATGCGCCGCGGTAGAGCCAGAGGTGGCACTCCTTGAGCCATTCGTCGTCCTTCACCACGTCGAGCGCGCCGAGCACGGCCTCCATGGCCGTACGGTGCGTGCCGTGGGGGTCGGCGAGGTCGCCGGCGGCGTAAATCTGGTGGGGCTTCACCTCGCGGAGCAGTTTGACGATGATTTCGATGTCCTTCTCCGTGAGCAGTCCCTTCTTGATGCCGCCCGTCTCGTAGAACGGCAGGTTGAGGAAATGGGCGTTGGTGTCGGGGTTCAGCCCGAACGAGCGCACGGCGGCGCGGGCCTCCGCACGGCGGATGGCGCCCTTGAGGTCGAGCAGCGGACGGGGTTCGGGTTCGCCCTTCTTCTTGCCGGCGATGATCTTCTCGACTTCGGCGTAGTGGTTGCCGTAGCCCAGTTCGCGGGCCGTGTCGATGTTCTGGAGCACTACGTCGTCGTGTACGGCGACGTTGCCCGAAGTTTCATACGCCACGTGCACGTCGTGTCCCTGCTGCACCAGACGGATGAACGTGCCGCCCATCGAAATCACGTCGTCGTCGGGGTGGGGCGAGAAAATCACGATGCGTTTGGGATACGGATTCGACGGCACGGGGCGCGTCGAATCGTCGGCGTTGGGCTTGCCGCCCGGCCAGCCGGTGATGGTGTGCTGGAGGTCATTGAATACGTCGATGTTGATCTGGTCGTAGGCGCGGCCCTGTTCGAGCAGTTCGCCCAGCGAATTTTCGATGTAATCCTTGTAGGTGAGCTTCAGGATCGGTTTCTGCACCACGCCGCAGAGCCACACCACGGCCTTGCGGGTGAATTTGGGCGTCCATTTGCAGGGGCCTACCAGCCACGGCGTCTGCTCGCGGGTGAGCAGCTGGGCGGCGTTCTCGTCGATTACGACTTCGATGTTGGGGTGGGCCTGCAGGTTCGATGCCGGCACTTGGGTCGTGATCTCGCCTTCGACGACCTTCTGGATGATCTGGGCCTTCTCTTCGCCCCAAGCCATCAGGATGATCTTGTCGGCCCGCATGATCGTGTCGATACCCATCGTGATGGCCAGCTTCGGGGTGTAGTCCAGTCCGAAGAATGCGCCTGACTGGATTTTGCGGGTGTTGTGGGTCAGCTGCACCAGCCGGGTGCGCGACTTGGCGTAGGAACCCGGCTCGTTGAATCCGATCTGGCCGTCTTCGCCCACGCCGATAATCATCAGGTCGATCTTGCGCACCGAATGGTCGTATGAGGCGCAGTACTCCGAAACCTTGTCCTCGGAGATGGTGCCGTCGGGGATGTGGATGTTTTCGGGCAGGATGTCGATGTGGTTGAGGAAATCCTCGTGGATGCGGAAGTTGCGGCTCTGCTGCTCGGTCGAGCGGATGGGGTAGAACTCGTCGAG
The DNA here is from genome assembly GCF_000183485.2 of Alistipes sp. HGB5. NCBI lineage: Bacteria > Pseudomonadati > Bacteroidota > Bacteroidia > Bacteroidales > Rikenellaceae > Alistipes > Alistipes sp. HGB5. The sequence continues at coordinate 55,515 of NZ_AENZ01000023.1, forward strand.
ACTGAATACGGCCACGTTGCGGAAGCTGACGAGGCCCTCCTTGTGGCGTTTCACCAGCTCGCGGTAGAGCCCCAGCGGCGTGCGGCCCGTGGTAAGGCCCAGCACGAAGGGCTGCTGCTCTTCGTAGACTTCGTTCGAACAGTGGAGTTCGTTGTAGGTGCGGATCGCCTTGACGATGGTGTCGGCAACGTACTGAACGCCCAGATATTCGTTTTCATAGACCGTCGTGTGAATTTTCTCGTAACGATGGATGATGTCGCGCGGCGTCGATTCTGCGATCAGGCCGCCGTCTTTCGGAAGTGAATATTTGTTGTTCATATCTCTGAAAATTTAATTTGTTCGAAAAAATCGGGCCGGTGGAAGTCGGGTTTCGGCGTCTCGATCGGCTTCCACGAAAGAAAATGGGGCTGCGAAAGCTTGTCTCCGCATTTGTAGAGGTTCACCGATGCCTTCAGACCGCTCCAGTCTGTCAGTTCGTGCATGAACAGCGCCTGCGGGGGAATGGCCAGCACGACCGACCAGCGGTTGTCTCCTTCGTGTTCGGGGAACGGCCGCAGTCCGAGGCTCGGATTCCGCAGGATGGCGGCCATAACTTTGGGCGCGGCGTGCGCCGGGTGCTCGCGTTCCTTGCGGAAGCCTAGCAGCAGGCGTCCGATGCAACTGCACTCGAAGTTGTAGTAGTAGCCGCTGTCGTCGGGGGTGATGAAGAACTCCACGCACGAATCGGTCCAAACTTCGCCGTTGTCCTCCGTGACGCGGGCCATCGTGCAGCGTTCCGCGACGTCGAAGCGCAGCATCAGGTAGTCGCCCGTGTGGAACATGCGGAACGAAACCTCCGGCGCGTAAGGAAATTGTTCCGGCCAGTTGCAGCAGGCTATGGCCTGCGGTTCGATGCCGGCGAAAGCCGCTTCGACGGCAGCCTTGTTCGTGGGGACGATGCCCGTGATTTTGCGTATTTCCGTCATGCCTTGCGGTATTTGTCCACGGTTTCCCGTACGATGCGGCACATTTCGCCGTAATGTTCCTCCATGCTTTGCAGCAGGCGGTACTGGGCGTGGGTGCGCACGAGGTTGTGACCGGGGTATTTGACTTTGTAATAGGTGTCGCCGTCGATGTAGTCCATCAGGAAACGCAGGACCTGTTCGAAGGTGATGTATCGGGTCGAGAAAGCCAGATGGTCGATTTCGGAGTCGGTGAGCTGTTTGGCCCGCTGCGAGAGGTAGCCCTCTGTGTAGGCCCGGAACATTTCGAGCGACAGCCCGACGCGCGAAAGGTCGCGGTCGTCCTCGTCGCCCGTGTTGGCGTAGGAGCGGATGGCGTCGCCGAAGTCGTTGAGCGACGTGGAGGCCATCACCGTGTCGAGGTCGATGGCGCAAAGCACCTCGCCCTGCCTGTCGAAGAGAATATTGTTGATCTTGGTGTCGTTGTGCGTCACACGCGTCGGAATCGTGCCCTCCTCGACCTTGGACCAGAAGCCGAGCATATCCCCGCGCCGCGATTCGATCCAGCCGATCTCCTCCGAAAGCTCCTTTTTGCGGCCTGCGGCGTCGCGCTTCAGCGCCTCGTCCCACTGCACGAAGCGGTGGCGGATGTTGTGGAATCCCTTGATCGTTTCGGCCAGCGGCTCGGTGAAGTCGGCCAGCTGGGCTTGGAATTTGCCGATTCCCTCGCCGCCCTTGCGGGCCAGTTCGGGCGAATCGGCCTTGTTGTAGGCGACGGTGTCGTCGATGAAAACCGAGACGGCCCAATATTCGCCGTCGCCGTCGATGTGGTACAGCGCGCCCTCTCTGGTCGGGACCACGGTCATCACTTCGCGCCGGGGGTCGCCGCCTGCCGCGATGACGCCGCGGCGGATGTGGTCGGTAACCCGGCGGATGTTGTCCATCATGGCCGGAACGTCGGGAAAAATGTTTTTGTTCTTGCGCTGAAGAATGTAGTCGGGGGCCTCCCCTTCGGTGCGGATGATGAACGTATCGTTGATAAAACCCTCGCCCAGCGAGTCTATGACCGCGATGCCTCCCTCCAAAGCGAAGTGCGATGCGATCTCTTGCAGTTTCTTCTCCATGTCGTAAGATCCTCTGTTTTTTAGTGTTTCGGTTGCACCTCCAAAGGTACTAAAAAGAACGGAGTCCTGCAACGGAATTTTATTAAAAGAAAATATTTTCCTCGATTTGCCGAGGTGGATGATTATTTTTATGATGCGATGAGTCGATGAAGATAAAATTTATTATCAGGCTCGCCTCACAAACAAAAAATCCGGCAGTCGGAACCGCCGGATTTATCTGTCAGAGTGCATTCCATTTACTTGATGCAGCTGGTCAGCATTTTGAGCTTCCCTTCGGGGACGACGCGGAGCGACTTCACGGTAGCCGGAAGCAGTACCGTCTCGCCCTGATGGATCGGCATTTCGTTGCCGCTGTCGTCGGCGATCATGCCTTTGCCTTCGACGCAGATCACAACGACGAACGAGTCGAGCGCCGCGTAATCGAGCGTCAGCGGAGCGGTCAGGTCGCAGAGCGACGTGGTGAAGTAGGGACACGACACCAGTTCCGTTTCGCGGTCCTGCACCTGCTCGTACTTGGTGCGGTAGTCGGGCAGCACGGTGTAGTCGATGGCTCCCTTCGCCAGCTCGGTGTGCAGTTCGCGGGTATTGCCGTCGGCGTCCTTGCGGTTGAAGTCGTAGATACGGTAGGTGATGTCCGAAGTCTGCTGAATCTCGGCGATGAATGCCCCCGCGCCGATACTGTGGACGCGGCCTGCCGGCAGGAAGAAGAGGTCGCCCGGATGTATCTCGTACTCGGCGAGGATGTCGGTGATGGTGTTGTCCTCGACGCTGGCTTCGTACTGGGCGGGCGTCACCTGCTTGGCGAATCCCGACCGGAGCCGTGCGCCCTTGTCGGCGTCCACGACATACCACATTTCGGTTTTGCCTTTCGACTTATGACGCTCCCACGCCAGCCGGTCGTCGGGGTGTACCTGAATCGAGAGATCCTGCCGCGCGTCGATGAACTTGATCAGCAGCGGGAACTCCTCGCCGAAACGTTCGAAGTTGGCTTTGCCGAGCAGTGCGGCGCCGTGGCGGGCGATCAAGCCCGGCAGGGTAGTGCCGGCTTCGGGACCTCCGGCCACGACCGATTCGTTGCCTTTGACGCCCGAAAGCTCCCAGCTTTCGCCGACCTGCGTCTGGCCGGATGCGATTTGTTTGTAAGGGACGATTTTTTCGCCGCCCCAGATCGTCGATTTGAGAATGGGTTGGAACTTATACATAATAGTTTTATTGTGCTTTTTGCGCGTCGAGCTGGCTCAGGGCGAACGCGTATGCGCCCACCGAAATGGCGTTGCTCGCGCCGAGTTTCGAAATAGCGACGCCGATGCGCTTCTGGGGGTCGTAAGCCACGTAACGGTCGGTTCCGTAGACCTTCAGCGTGCGCTGATCGCCTTTGGCGAACTCCTTGAACTCCTCTTCGCTGTCCAGATCGTAAACCTTCATCTGCACGCGGTTCAGCTCGTCGCCCGCGATGGTGTGCATCTTGCTGCGCAGCTCTTTGAGCAGGCTGGGCATGATCCATTTGCGGGCGCCCGTGATGCCGCCGCCGATGACGATCAGACCGTCGATCAGCGTCACGGCCGTAGCCATGGCGTCGCCGGCGATCTCGCCCATCTCGGCGAAAGCCTTGCGGGCGGCTTCCGTGTCGCCTTCGCGTTTGCCGTCGGCGATATCGCAGAGGTCCTTCGGTTCCAGCCCGTGGTTCGGGTTGCCCGTCAACTCTCCGTAGACGCGCTTCACGGCGCGGATCGCGGCGCCGTCTTCGACGATAATGTCGGGCATCTTCTTGTGCTTGAGACAAAAGGTCTCGACGCACGAGTTGTCGCCGCGGTTGAGTTCGTTGTTTACCACGATACCGATGCCCAGACCCGTGCCGAACGTGTAGCCCACCAGATTCTTGTAGCGTTTGGGGCTTCCCAGCGCTTCGAGCCGGGCGTTCACTTCGGGCAGTGCGCCGCCCAGCGCTTCGCCGTAGGAGAAGAGGTCGCCGTCGTTGTTGATGAAAACCGGAATGCCGAATTTGTATTCGAGAAACGGACCCAGCGCCACGCCTTCGCGGAACGAGGGGAAGTTGGGCAGGTAGCCGCCGATGATTCCGTTCGGGTAGTCGGCCGGGCCGGGGAACGCGAAGCTGATGGCGACGGGTTTCTCCTCCAGTTTGTCGATGATGGCCTGAAAGCCTTCGACCATCGTTGCCAGACATTTGTCCAAGTTGTCGGCGTTCGACGGCAACGTGATGGGATCGACGATGAATTTGTTGGCCTGCATGGCGCCGAACACCAAGTTCGTGCCGCCTGCGTCGAGTGTGATGACCACACGGTTGTCGTATCTGTACATGGTATTTTGGTTATTTGTTGGTTTTGGATTTGATGCTGTATGCGCAGAAGGTCAGGTATACGGCGCAGACGGTCAGGATGATGAGCGAGCCGACCTGCGATCCGACGGTTTCGGTCAGCAGCCCCATCAGCGGGGGGATGATCGCGCCTCCGCAGACGCCCGTAATCATCAGGCCCGAAATTTCATTGGCCTTGTCCGGGCGGCGGCGCAATGCCAGCGAGTAGACGATCGAGAAGACGCACGAGAGGGCGAAGGCGAAGACGCCCACACAAATCAGTATCTCGATGTAGCTGTTGGCGAAATAGAGCACGCCCAGCGCCGCGAGCATCACGATGAGGTTTACGCGCAGGTAGCGGACGTCCGAGAGACGCGCCAGCAGGAATGCGCCGATGAATGCGCCGGCCGTACGGCAGAAGAAATAGACGCTCGATCCGAGTCCTGCGTCGGTGATTTCGAGTCCGCAGCGTTCGATCAGCAGTTTGGGCGTCAGCGTGTTCATGCCTACGTCGAGACCTACGGTGCAGAGGATGCCGATGAAGAAGAGCAGGATATGGCTGTCCTTCAGCAGCGAGAACGTTGCGCCGACCGAACTGCCCGACTGTAGGGAAACCTCCTCTTTGGGAATCGAGGTCATCATCAGCCAAAGCGACGAGAGAAGCGTGATCGCGGCGAAGATCGGGAAGAGGTACTGCCAGTTGCCGAAGACGTTCACCGCGAAGACGGCGATAATCGGACCCATGAACGACGAGACGGCTTTGACGACCTGTCCAGCCGTGAGCGAGCTGGTAAGCGATTCGCCCGACACGACATTCGTCAGCAGCGGATTGAGCGACACCTGCAGGATCGTGTTGCCGATTCCCAGCAGCGCGAAGGCCACCATGCAGGTCGCGAAATTATACGATACGAACGGAATCAGCATGCCGACGATCGTGATGACGTTGCTGATCTGGACGGTGCGTTTGCGTCCGACGCGGTTCATTGCCAGTGCTACGGGGACCGAGAGCAGCAGGAACCACAGGAATACCATCGAAGGAATGAATCCGGCGAGGGCTTCGCTGAGGTTGAAATCGTTTTTGACATAGGTGGTCGAGATGCCGACCACGTCGCAGAACCCCATCACGAAGAAACTGAAGAGGATGGGCATTACTTTGGTTACGCAGGTTTTACGGGCTGATTCCATAAGTTTGGTTTTTTGCACCCCAAAGATAGTAAAAATATGGCGAACCTCGTATCCTCAAGTCCGAAAGTGTACTAATCCGACAGAAAAATTTACTTGCGGAAGTGCGGCCGGAGGGGATTTCGTGCGTTTTTTATATCTTTGTTCGATTTCTAACCCGTTAAACGATCCTTTGAAATGAAGAAATTGCTGATTCTCGCGCTGTTTGCCGCCGTGACCTTTTGTGCCGCCGCTCAGGAGTTGACCGTGGCCACCTATAATATCCGCAACGCCAATCGGGGCGACGCCGAACGCGGCAACGGCTGGGAGCGTCGCGGCCCGTGGGTGTGCCGCCCGTAGCTCCGGCAGCGGAACAGCCGCCCAAGCCCGTCCCGACACCTCCGCGGCAGACGGAGAAGATCCGCACGGAGCCGCGCGGATTATCCCCGCAGCCGCACCCGGCGCAGCCCACACCCCGCGGCATCGGCGAAAGCCTGTTCCGTGCAGCGGG
>NZ_AENZ01000022.1:0-2416 GCF_000183485.2 Alistipes sp. HGB5
GAGCAATACCTACTATCTCGTTATCCGTATCTTCCATAATTTTTGATTCTGGATTGATAGTATTAAAGGAAATCTTCATTTCACACTCAAAAAATGTGGAAATAGGAAGCAAAGACAAGGACAGCAAATAATGCCGTCCTTATCCGTCCTATAAACTTATTTTCTATGGAAGCAGTAGAATTTCCCTATTCTCGGATTTGCTATTACAAATATAATAAAAATCTTTAATAAATACAAGTTTAAGGGCTGGTTGTTCAGCGGAATTTCAGGCGAATTTTCCTATCTTTGTTTAACCGAATGTTACTGCTATGGACCCGCTTTACGATTATGTTTCCGAGATTGCTAACCGAATGTATCCTACATGGGTGTTCGACGACAGTTGTGGAGAGTATTTTCAAACCGATTCTTTCCGCGGATGGGATTTCGTGCATCAGTTGGAGGACGGGCGGTTGAAAAGCCCCTTTACGAAAGAGCAGTATTTGGAGAACGCTCCGATTATCCGTTCCCTGCGGGCCATGGGTATCGACACCGAGAAATTTTGGATGGCGATACTCTTTGTCTATGATGTGGTACAGGAACGGACGGAAAATGTGCAGCAGGTTCCGACCTCGGTATTCGAGGAGTTTCGGACTTTCGCCAAGTACCTGCAAGAAAATCCCGATGCCAAAATCCGTGCATGGCGAGGGCGCGAGCACGGTGCGACCCTTGAATCCGACCTTGCAAAACGGATGTTGGGCAAGTTGCTTGCTGACAACGTGGCAGAACTCTATGCCAAGTTGTCAAACACCCGTTCTTTCGGATTGGACGGATTTTCGGTGAATCTCAAAAGTTGTTACAAGATTACGCTTGCCGTCAAATGTTTTTTGCCGCTTTTGGAAAAGTTCAAAGAGGAAGATAACCGCAGTACGAATCCCAATAAGGTTTCCTATAACAGGATGCTGTTGATTTCGCGCATCGTCTATTTCTTCGGCTATACGGACAATCCGAAATTCCTTGATAATGACGAGAGTATATCGGGAATCTGGACATCTTACAAGGATAAGGAGTGGACGACGGTAGGCGCGAATTTTAGATAAATCCAATTACATATCGGATGATAAGGGACGGCATGAGCCGTCCTTTTTTTATTCTGCCGATAAGGGGTAGTAAAAATCATGCACTTTTTCGCTATCCGACAACTATTTATGTCATAATGAGTTATGTATGGTTTTCGTAGTATTCAACATTGAAAACGCAAACACAGGTTCTTTGACATACACTCCGCTTCTCGGTAGGGAGAGAGAATCCGAACCGAAAGGCCGCAGGTCGAATCGCACGGCAGGACGATGACGGGAGTTTGCCCAAGCCATCACCCGACTGCCGCCAGAGCTGGCAAGAGCTCACCAGTCAGACCTAACGCCGAGAAAATGAAAAACAAACATTTTTTAACAATATTATTAATTAAAACCTCGCGGGTGGTATGAGGTAAACCCGCACAATTAAAATGAAAAAAATGAGTGTAATTTCAGTCATTGTAAACCGTAATTTCGCCTTTGTAAAAGGAAACCGCCCGACCAACTCCAAAGCGGTAACGGCAAAAATGAAGTCCATCGAGGAGTACGGGCTCTTATCGCCGATTACGGTTGTGGACGGTGAACAGGTAATTACGTCTGGCGGACATTTGGTAGACCTGAACGGCAAGGACATTCCCGACAGCCAGTCGGTGAACTATTACGCCGTGCTGGACGGTCAGCACCGATTGATTGCCTATATTAAATTAGGTCTGAATCTGAACGACCTCGTGATTACCGAGCCGCTGAATGTGGATATGTCGATTGCGGCGTTGATTGCCGAAATGAATATCTGCACGACCACGTGGAAAGGAACGGACTATATGGCCGCACCTGCCATGACACTCTCCAAGACGAATGAGGTCTTTGAGTTTGCCGTACAACTCCGCAGCAAGGGGTTCCCGCTGGCAACCATATCCCAATGGTGTACGGGAACAAATTCACTCAAACCCAAAGACTTGGTAAACTGCGTGAAAAGCGGGGAACTGCCTAAAATCCTGCAATCCGAAACATGGTATCAGCGGAGTATCAGATGGTATGAGGCCGCACAGGAAAAGTTTTCGGATTCGTTCCTGTCGAAAAAGTATCTGATTACCTATATCATCATGCGGTATAACAACGCCGCAGACCCCGTGGCCTACTGCCGTCAGATAGAACAGGCATTGAAGCAACTCACGCCTGCACAAGCGACGGAAATCATGGAAGCCCGCAAGATAGGGTTAAAATCCCGTGAGCAGGTGGTCGTTGAACTGCTGGAACAATACCTCGGATAGGATGATAGTAAAGAAAAAGGAGGTCGGATGCCATCAAGGCCGCCGACCTCCCGATTCCTACAATAAGTGTTGCATCGCCGCGTCGATTTGGCT